>JAXDLD010000484.1:0-6674 GCA_034666805.1 Acidobacteriota bacterium | reverse complement strand
CTCCCAGACGCAACCGCTGCGCTCCCAGACTCGACCGCCGCGCTGCCCCAACCGCTTTCCATTTGCTGGACTCTGCCGCCGAGACTCTGGCTTGAGACTCGCGCGCCCGGTTCCAGCCGGCGCGACGCGAGATGCGAACCGCAGGAGGAGAGGCGGAAGGAGAAGGTATGGCTTGGGCCGGAGCGCGCGATTTATTCACAAGCTCTGAGGCACCCCTACCCGATACCCGCCGCCGCCAGGGCCGCCCAGGCGGTCTGGGGGTAGAGGATGTCGCTGTGGGCGCCCCGTTCGGAGGGCCCGCCTCCCACTCCGGAGGGTGCATGCATCTTCAGCGCTCCGCCTGCGTAGATAGGGGGGGAACTCACAATGCTCTCGACACCGCGCCGGATCGCCGCCCTTCTGCTCGCCCTGGCCGGTGTCCCCGGCATCCTCTCTGCCGCCGACCCGCGCGCCGGCAAGACCTTCCTCGTCATCTCCGGCCACGTGCTCGACCCCCAGGGCCGGCCGGCCGCGGGCGCGACCGTCCACCTGATCGCCCACCGCAAGTTCGGCCCCAAGGTAGGGACGACCGGTCCGGACGGCCGGTTCGCCTTCCCGGGGACGGACGGCGGGATCTACCGGCTGAGCGCCGAGAAGGTCGGCTACGGCGGGGCGCGCCGGCCCGAGCCGCTGCGGGTCCGCGGCAGCTCCCCGCCCGGGGTCGAGCTCCGCCTCCACCCGCCGGCCACCCTCACCGGCCGCATCCTCGGGCTCCCGGCGAAAGGTCTCCGGGACGCCGACCTGATCCTCGACGGCGGGCACGTGGGGGCGACCGGCAAGATCGCGGTCGAGGCCGGCGGCCGATACCGCATCTCCGACCTGCCACCGGGAGAATGGAACGTCCGGGTCGAGGCCGGCAACCGCACCGCCGCGGCCGAGGCCACCCTCGGCGAGGGCGAGAAGAAGGTCCTGGACATCGTCTTCCCCCAGCTCGTCCCCGTGCGCGGGCGGGTGCTCGGGCCGGGGGGGAAGCCGATCGCGAGGGCGCAGATCCTCTTCCCGGGCCCGGGCTACGACCAGGGGAACACCGAGGCCGGTGCGGACGGCCGCTTCCTGGCCCAGGCCCCCCAGGAGAGCCACGCGGCCTGGGCCCGCGCCCCTGGCTTCGCGCCCGGCTCGGTGCCGGTCGACCTGGCGAAGGGTCCCGTCGACGGGGTCGAGATCCACCTCCAGCCCAGCGTGACCCTGACCGGCCGCCTCCTCGGCCTCCAGCCGGCGGACTGCAAGCTCTCCCTCCACGCCGAGGGCGCCGCCCCGCTCGTCCCGGACGGCCATGCCGATGCCCCTGGGCACTACGCGCTCCCCGGCCTCGGCCCCGGCGACTGGACGGTCGTCGCGACCTGCGGCGCGCAGTCGACCCTGCGGTCGCTGACGATCCGGCCCGGGGAGGCCGCCCCCACCCTCGACCTCGATTTCGGCCCCGGTCCGCTGACCCTTTCCGGCCGGCTCTTGGGAGAGCCCGGAGCGCGGTACGAGGTGAGACTCGAACGGACCTTCGGCCCGGCCGCCGCGCTCGGCAGGAGCGACGTCCCGAGCGGCGGGACGTTCCGCTTTGCCGGCCTCCAGCCCGGGGCCTACGAGATCTACGTCTTCGAGCCGGATCTCCCCGGTGACAGCCTCTACCGACGGCCTCCCCTACCTGAGGGCGAGGAGATCTTCGACTTCGGCGACTCGCACGAGTCGTACGAGTCGATCTACCAGCAGAAGGTCGAGCTTCCCGCCAAGGGCGAGGTGACGCTCGACGTCCGGGGCGCGCGGCCTCCCGGGTAGGGTATCCTCCTCCGAATCACCCGCAGCCGCCAGCCGAGGAGACCGCCATGCCCGAAGGCCCCGAGGTCGACACCGAGAAGCTGCACGAGGCCATCCACGAGGAGATGGCGAAGGAGGGCGGGAAGTTCTTGAAGGGGATCGCCCTGACGACGGCCCTCCTCGCCGCCATCGCCGCGATCGCCTCGCTCCAGGCCGGCGCCACGGTCAACGAGGCGCTGGTCCTCAAAACCGAGGCGACCCGCCTCCAGGCCGAGGCCTCCGACCAGTGGGCCTTCTACCAGGCCAAGGGGATCAAGGCGGCGGTCGCCGACGCCTCGGGGACCGCCTGGGCCGCCATCGGCAAGTCGGCGCCGCCCCAGTACGCGGAAAACCAGAAGCGTTATCTGGACGAGCAGAAGGAGATCCAGACCAAGGCGAAGGAGAAGGAGAAGGAGCGCGACGAGAAGTCGCGGGAGGCCGACCACCTCCTCCACCGTCACCACCGCTTCGCCGACTCGGTTGCCCTCCTCCAGGTCTCGATCGCGCTCGGCGCCGTGGCGGCCCTCACCCGGAGCCGCCTCGTCTGGCTGGGGTCGATGGCGGTGGGGGTCTGCGGGATCGTGCTCTTCGGGTTGACGTTTTTGGGTTAGGCGGACGCCCGTTCCCCTCTCCACGCCGCGCCGATCCAGATCAATCCGCTCAGAGCGAAGGCGAAGGGGAGGATCAGCATGGCTCGCGCGAGCGTCGAGTGGTCGGAGACGTAGCCGATCAGGAAGGGCGAAGGGACGTCCCCCAGGATGTGGATGGCGAGGATCGAGAGGGCCACCGAGGTCGCCCGCATCGCCGGCGGCACGACGTTGACGATCGCCGAGTTGATCGGCCCGGTCGACATGAAGACGAGAAACTCGGCGACGGCCATCGCCGCCGTGTAGGTCAAGCGGTCGCGGGCCATGAAGGCGGCGAAGGCGAAGGGAGCGGCGGCGAGCGCCGTGATCCCGGAGACCCAGAGGTAGGACTCGCGGAAGCGCGGCAAGAGCTTGTCCCCCAGCCAGCCCCCCACGAAGGTGCCGAGGAAGCCCGTGATGACGACGATCGCCCCGAACTGGACCGTGGCGTCGGTCCGCGCCAGGCCGCGCTCGCGCTCGAGAAAGGCCGGGGTCCAGACCGCGAGCGCCCCGAGGGCGAAGGTATAGGCGGCATAGCCGGCGACGATCAACACGTAGGGGAGGTTCTTGAGCAGCACCCCGTAGGCCTCGAGGCCGATCCCGCGGACCGGCGCATGGGCGTGGAGGTCGGCGAGCCCATCCTGGGAGCCGCGCGGCGGGTCGGCCAGGCGGGAGGCGAGGAAGGCGAGGAGGAGGCCGGGGACCCCGGCGACGAAGAAGGCCGCCCGCCAGCCGAAGAGGTGGTCGACGTAGCCGCCCAGCACGTACCCCGCCGCCGAGCCGATCGGGATCGCCGCCGAGAAGACGGCGAAGACCCGGCCGCGCTGCTCGACGGGAAAGTAGTCGGCCAGGAGGGCCGGCGAGACTGTGCCGTAGGCCGCCTCCCCCACTCCCACGGTCGAACGGGCGACGAACAGGGAGGCGAAGCCGCGGGCGAAACCGCCGAGGGCGGTCGCGAGGCTCCAGATCCCCACTCCGGCCGCGATCAGCCGCGGCCGCGCGCCCCGGTCCCCCAGGGTGCCGAAGACCGGCGAGGTCAGCACGTAGACGACGATGAAGCCGGTGTTGAGCAGGCCGAGCTCCGCGTCGGTGAAGTGGAACTCGTGCTTCAGGCTCTCGAGCACCGCCGGGAGCACGAAGCGGTCGAGGTAGTTGAACAGGTTGATCAAGGTGAGGACGAAAAGCCCCCAGCGGGCGACGCGGGCGGCATCGGCGGCATCGGAGGTCTGAGGCCGGGCTTCGGGCATGCGGAGGCTCCCCTCGCTGACGATGTCCTGGGAACGAGCGTTTCCCCGAGTATATCCGCCCGGCGAGAGGTAAGGACTTTGTGACTTCTTTGTGCCCGCCGGCCTTCTCTTGGTACTTTGCTTATGCTCCCTCCGCTATGTTCACCCTGTAGAGTGCTGCATTCCCAGCTGGATGGGGGCGCCCGGTTCTCGTCCAGCTCTTTTTCCCTCCTCGGCCCGGGTCTTGCAGCGCTGTATGGAATGGACTGCCTGTCCATCGTCCCGCCAATCTCTCCCTGAATGAACGACTTCCATGAGGTGTGCCGATGCGTGAACCGGAGATGCACGAGAGAACCGTCCTTGGCGCGAGAGAGGGCGGTGTCACCCGCCGCGAGTTCGTGGAGCTGTCGGTGACCGCCGCGACGGTCGCGAGTGTCGCCGGCATCACCGGTATCGCCGGCGGCAGAACCGCCTGGGCGGCGGAGGCCCCCACCTCCAAAGCCGGCGAGATCCCGCGCCGGACCCTGGGGCGGACCGGGGAGAAGGTCTCCATGGTGGGTTTGGGCGGCGCTCACATCGGCCAGCAGCACGACGAGAAGGAGAGCATCCAGATCATCCGCGCGGCGATCGACGGCGGCATCAACTTCATGGACAACTCCTGGGATTACAACGACGGCAAGAGCGAGGAGCGGATGGGCAAGGCGCTCAAGGACGGCTACCGGCAGAAGGTCTTCTTGATGACCAAGGTCGACGGCCGGACCAAGAAGGCCGCCGCGGCGCAGCTCGACGAGTCGTTGAAACGCCTGCAGACGGACCACCTGGACCTCCTCCAGTTCCACGAGATCATCCGGATGGAAGACCCGGACCGCATCTTCCTGCCCGGCGGCGCGCTGGAGGCGGCGCTCGAGGCGAAGAAGGCGGGGAAGGTCCGCTACATCGGCTTCACCGGCCACAAGAGCCCCGACATCCATCTCAAGATGCTCCAGACCGCCGCCGCCCACGACTTCACCTTCGACACGGTGCAGATGCCGTTGAACGTCATGGACGCCCACTACGAGAGCTTCGAGAAGAAGGTCCTGCCGGTCGCCCTGCAGCACGACATGGGCATCCTGGGGATGAAGTCGATGGGCGACAAGATCATCTTGAAGAGCAAGGCCGTGACCCCGGTCGAGTGCCTGCACTACGCCATGAACCTGCCGACCAGCGTCGTCATCACCGGCTGCGACAAGATGGAGATCCTGCACCAGGCCCTGGACGCGGCGCGGAGCTTCCGGCCGATCCCGCCCGAGCAGGTCGCGGCGCTCCTCGCGAAGACGACCCAGGTGGCGGCCAAGGGCGAGTACGAGCTCTACAAGACGAGCCAGCACTTCGACTCGACGGCGAAGAACCCGCAGTGGTTGGGGTGATCAACCGGCTTTCCGATAACCGATCTGACCGGGAAAGCCGGATTCATCCGGCGCAACTCATAGCCCGGAGATTTATCTCCGGGCGGAGCTCCGCACGGGCATCAATGCCCGTGCTAGGAGAGGCGCTGGATGAATCCAGCTTCGCGCTACAGCGAGGTTGAGGGCGAGATCCCCACCTTGACCGCCGCCCGCCCCAGATACACCTCGTCGCCATCCTCCAGCTTCACCCCCCGCCGGTCGTGGCGGCTGACCTCGATCGAGCGGCCGTGGCGGAAGAGGAGGGTACCGGAGGCGCTGCCTTCGTCGCGGAGCCAGAAGGCGCCGCTCTCGGGGTCCCAGGCGATCCGCGCGTGCTCGCGGGAGACGGTCTGGGAGAGGTCCCCCTCCTCCAGGAAGGCGACGTCGTTGCGCCGCTTCACCCGGCCGGCGGCGTCCAGGACCTCCTCCAATCTGCCGATGTAGATCCGGTCGGCGGCGAAGTCGTAGGTGTCCTGGGCCGCCTTGCCTTTCACGATCGTCAGGTGCAGAACCGGACGGACGTTCCGGGCCGAACGATTCCCGGCGGCGGCCTCCCCCTGCGTGGCCTTGCGAAAGCCCAAGGCGTAGCGCCGGTCGCCGAACTCCGGGGCGCGCTCTTCCGTCACCAGGACCGGCATTTCGAGCCCCTCCGGCACCCGGACGCCCTGCGTCTTCAAGCGCTCCTGGACCTCGCGCGCCAGGTTCCAGCCCCCCTCGGCGATGGCTTCGAGGCGCGTCTTCTCCTCCGGGCTCATGGCGAGGAGCTTCACCTCGACCCGGTCGAAGGGGAAGACCCGCCGGCCCCCCCCGATCGCCACCACCTGGGAGAGGACGTCCTCCAGGATCGCGCGGTGGATCTCGACCGGCTCGGTGCCGGCCGCCCAGGGCCTCCCCCACTGCCGGAGCTTGTCCATGATGCCGCTCATTCGGGAGTCCCCCCCTTCGGAGTCTGCTGCAGAAGCCCGAGCGCCGCGGCCCGGCGGACGATCTCGCCCGCCGCCGGGGCGGCGAGCCGGCCGCCGTAGCCGCCGTGCTCGACGATCACCGCGAAGGCGATGTGGCGCCCGCCGGCGGCGGTGGCGCTGTAGGGCGCGAAGCCGATGAACCAGGAGTGCGACTTCTGGTCCTGGACCTCGGCGGTCCCGGTCTTGCCGGCGATCGGCGGCTGCACGGAGGCGAGGAAGGCCGCCGCCGTCCCCTCCGTCACCACCCCCCGCATGGCGCGGGCGATGACCCCGGTCCCCGCCGCGTCGAGCACCGGCGCCGGGGCGCCCGAGCGCGGGTTGTCGCCGCCCACGATCCAGCGCCCCTCCGGCATCTTCCCCCCGGCCGCCACGGTCGCCGCCACCCGCGCCATCTGGAAGGGGGTGGCGATCACCTGCCCCTGGCCGTAGGCGGCCTGGGGGAGAGCGTCCTTGAGCTGCTTCGCCGTGTTCGGCCGGGCGACCGGGATGCCGAAGAGCTTGGCGGTGTCGAGGAGCGGCTGGGCTCCCACCTCGAAGGTCGCGAGCTGGGCGAAGTAGGCGTTGCAGGAGTGCCGGATGCCCTTGTCGAGGTTGACGGTGCCGTGC
>JAXDLD010000483.1:0-4269 GCA_034666805.1 Acidobacteriota bacterium | reverse complement strand
ATCCGGGCGCAGGCGGCGGGCGACCGGAAGGCGCTCGAGCAGCGCGGCCGGCAGGTGCTGACCGTCGACCTCGGGAGCGACACCGCGGCCGGCGTCGCCACCTTGCGGCAGGCGATCCGCGCTTGAGCGGCCTGCTCCTGGCCGGCGACGTCGGGGGGACCAAGACCAACCTCGGTCTCTTCGAGATATCCGGCACCGCCGATCCCGCCGACATCCGGTCCCGGGGGCCGCGGCTCCTGCGTTCGGCCCACTATCCGAGCCCCGACTTCCCCGGCCTGGCGCCGATCGTCGCAACTTTCCTGGGGGCCGCTTTTCTGGGCGGGCCGGGCGGCGACGTTCCGCCGGTCGGCGCCGCCTGCTTCGGGGTCGCCGGCCCGGTCGCCGGCAACCGCTCGCGGCTCCCCAACCTCGACTGGCCGGAGCTCGACGGCGGGGCGCTCGCCCAGGCGATCGGAATCCCGGCCGGCCGCCTCCGGCTCATCAACGACCTGGTGGCGACGGCCGAGGCGATCCCCCTCTTCGCGCCGGACGACCTGGCCGTCCTGCAGAAGGGCAATCCTGGGCGCTCTGGAGAGATGGAGGGCAACCGGGCCCTGATCGCCGCCGGCACCGGCCTGGGGATGGCGTTCCTGCCGCGGATCGGGGAGGCCTGGGTGCCGATCGCCTCCGAGGGGGGGCACATGGACTTCGCGGCGCGGAACGCGGAGGAGGCCGCTCTCGCCGCGGCGCTCCGTGCCCGCTACGGGCACGTGAGCGTCGAGCGGGTGGTCTCCGGCGCGGGCCTCCGCGACGTCCATCAGCACCTGCTGGAGAGCGGAGGAGAGGAGGAGGCCCCCGAGGTCGCCGCCCGTCTGCGGGCGGCGGAAGACCCCGCGCCGGTGATCACCGCGGCGGCGCTCGCGGGCGAGTCGGCGCTCTCGGCCCGGGCTCTCGACCTCTTCACCGCCGCCTACGGCGCCGCCGCCGGCAACCTGGCGCTCGCCGGCACGGCCACGGGCGGCGTCTACCTGGGCGGCGGCATCGCCCCCAAGATCCTCGCCAAGCTCCAGGAAGGGACCTTTCTCGCGGCCTTCAACGACAAGGGGCGGTTCCGGGAGTACCTCGAAGCCATCCCGGTGCGGGTCGTCTTGAACGACCGGGCGGCTCTCCTCGGCGCCGCGAACGTCGCCGCGCGCCTCCTCACGAGCGGCTAGGGCTCATCTGCCGTTTTGGCGAGGTGATGCCGGGAGGGCACGCCAGGAATGCGCGCCGCCCCCTCCCGTATACGGGCTCCCGGGGAGAAACGTTGAGGGCGGGGCTGGCATTACGGATGCAAATATAGGTTGACGACAACCGGGCGGAGATTGACTCCGATCCCGAAAAGGAGAGTGTAATGCGCAAGACTGCTTGGATTCTTACGGGTCTGATGGTTGTGTCCGCGGCTGCTGCCATGGCTTCCGAGGCGCCGGCGACGGACATGAGCAAGGACAAGGGCACCACCTCGACGTCGACCACCACGACGACGGACAAGAGCATGAGCATGAGCAAGAGCAAGGCGAAGTCCGGCTCGGTCAAGGGCGAGGTCTCGGCCGTCGACGCGACCGCCAAGACCATCACCGTCAAGGGCAAGAGCGGCGACACCACCGCGACCTGGGACGACAAGACCACCATCACCCCGAAGAGCAAGACCTCCGCGGACATCAAGGTCGGCGACATGGTGACCGTCTGGTACAAGGCCGACGGCGACACCAAGACCGTGACCAAGATCGCCATGCACCCGGCCAAGGCCGCTGGCAAGATGAGCAAGAAGTCCTCCTAAGCGGCCCTCAAAAGCCTTGCAGCATGCGAAAGGGGCGCCCTCGGGCGCCCCTTTCGCCTTTATTAGGGGGATTATTGGGAGAGAGAGCCGGGAAGGGAGAAGGGCTGCGGGAAGATCTCGGCGAGCGAGAGCTGCTCGCGGTCGCCGTCCAGGTTGGCGACCAGGATCGGCAGGTCGCGGGCGAATTCGGAGAGGGTCTGGCGGCAGAGGCCGCAGGGGCGGGACGGGGGGGTCGTGCCGGTGACCACCGCGACCGCCCGGGGCGCTCGGAGGCCCGCCGATGCCGCGTTGGCGATCGCCACCCGCTCGGCGCAGATCGAGAGCGCCGGGATGCCGTTCTCGACGTTCGCCCCGGCATGGATCGAGCCGTCCTCCATGAGCACCGCGGCGCCCACGGGGAAGCGGCTGTAGGGGGCGTAGGCGTGCCGCCGGGCCGCCGCGGCGGCGGAAAAGAGGGCCTCCCAATCCACTTCCATAGGCTTCAATCTAGCACGAGCCCTGCCTGTGATACTCTCCGCGCGAGACTAACAAATCGCCGTCCGGCGGTTTCCATCTCTCCCCAGTCATTCGCGGAGGAGCAAGGGAATTGAACGAAAGATTCAATGACTTGGAGCCGCCCGCCGACGGCCAGCGGATCGTCTGGCACGCCGGCGAGGACCGCTTGGAAGTCCCCAAACGGCCGATCATCCCCTTCATCGAGGGGGACGGCACCGGCCCCGACATCTGGCGCGCCACGAAGCGCGTCCTCGACGCGGCGGTCGAGAAGACCTACGGCGGCTCGCGCGGGATCGCCTGGTTCGAGATCCTGGCCGGCGAGAAGGCGCACCGGCTGACCGGCTCCTGGCTTCCCGAGGACACCCTGGCCGCCATCCGCGAGTTCCGGGTCGCCTTGAAGGGCCCGCTCACCACCCCGGTGGGGGGCGGCATGCGGAGCCTGAACGTCGCTCTGCGCCAGATCCTGGACCTCTATGCCTGCGTGCGGCCGGTGCGCTGGTATACCGGGGTCCCCTCGCCGGTCCGCCACCCCGAGCGGATGAACATGGTCATCTTCCGCGAGAACACCGAGGACGTCTACGCCGGCATCGAGTGGGCCTCGGGCTCGGCCGAAGCGAAGAAGCTCATCGAGTTCCTGGCCGGGATGGGTGCCAAGGTGCTCCCCGAGAGCGGCATCGGCATCAAGCCGATCTCGCCGTCGTCCAGCCGGCGGCTGGTGCGGCGGGCGATCCAGTACGCGCTCGCCAACCACCGCGGGTCGGTCACCCTCGTGCACAAGGGCAACATCATGAAGTTCACCGAGGGGGCGTTCAAGGACTGGGGCTACCAGGAGGCGCGCGAGCACTTCTCCGACCGGGTGGCCCTGGAGGCCGATCTCGCGGCCGGCGCCAGCCAGGAGGGCAAGGTGCTGATCAACGACCGCATCGCCGACTCCATGTTCCAGCAGGTGCTCCTGCGCCCCGAGGAGTACTCGGTGATCGCCACCACCAACTTGAACGGCGACTACCTGTCGGACGCCCTGGCCGCCCAGGTCGGGGGGCTCGGCATCGCCCCCGGCAGCAACGAGGGGGATGGCATCGCCGTCTTCGAGGCCACCCACGGCACGGCGCCCAAGTACGCCGACCTCGACCGCGTCAACCCCGGCTCGCTCATCCTCTCGGCGGTCATGATGCTGCGCTGGCTGGGCTGGGGCGAGGCGGCGGAATCGGTCGAGCACGCCTTGAGCGAGACCATCGCCCAGAAGCGGGTGACCTACGATCTGGAGCGCCAGATGCACGGCGCGACCCTGCTCAAGACCTCGCAGTTCGCCGAGGCCATTGTTGAAAACCTACGCTGAGAACCTGCGCTAGCGCAGTCGGAACCGAAATTTAAGGAGATTTTTCCATGCAGCATAAAGTGACCGTGGTGGGGGCCGGGAACGTCGGCGCCACCACCGCCCAGCGGATCGCCGAGCACGAGCTCGCCGACGTCGTCATGGTCGACGTCGCCGCCGAGCTTGCCACGGGCAAGGCCCTGGACATGATGGAGGCCGCGCCGGTGCTCGGCTTCAACGCCACCATCACGGGCGGCGGCGACTACGACCCGACCGCGGGCTCGGACATCTGCGTCGTCACCGCCGGCCTCGCCCGGAAGCCCGGCATGAGCCGCGACGACCTGCTCGCCAAGAACACCGAGATCTTAAAAGAGGTCGTGGGAGAGCTCGTCAAGCGCTCGCCCGACACCATCCTCATCATCGTCACCAACCCGCTCGATGCCATGTGCGAGGTGGCGCGCCGGGTCTCCGGCTTTCCCCGCGAGCGGGTCTTCGGCATGGCCGGGGTCCTCGACTCGGCGCGCATGCGCTACTTCATCGCCAGCGAGCTCAAAGTGTCGGTCGAGGACGTCGACGCCTTCGTCCTGGGCGGCCACGGCGACACCATGGTGCCCATGCCGCGCTACGCCACGGTCGCCGGCGTCCCCCTGCCGCAGCTCCTCCC
>JAXDLD010000482.1:0-2515 GCA_034666805.1 Acidobacteriota bacterium | reverse complement strand
GCCAGGCGGCCGGCATCGCCGTCCGCGACCGTCTGAGCGGCAAGGTCTTCGAGGTCCGCGCGGCCAAGGTCGTCAACTGCGCCGGTCCCTGGGCGCGCGAGCTGGCGGCCCAGCTCGACCGCGATCTGCCGGCCCTGTTCACCCCGGTCCTCGCCTTCAACCTCCTCCTCGACCGCCCGCCGCTCTCTCCGGTGGCGCTCGGCGTGGCGACCCGCAAGCCCAGGGCCCAGACCTACTTCGTCGTCCCCTGGAAGGGGAAGGTCCTCGCCGGCACCTGCTACCAGGCCGGCCCCGCTCCCTCCGGGCCCAGCGGAGAGCAGATCCAGAGCTTCGTCGACGAGCTGAACGAAGCCCTTCCCGGCCTCGCCCTGGGGAGGGGCGAAGTCCTCGCCGCGCGCTGGGGGCACCTGCCGGCCAAGCGCCGGGGCTCTCTCGAGCCCGCCGATCACCCGGTGATCCACGACCACGGCGCCCATGGCGGATCGCGCGGGCTGGTCAGCGTCTCCGGGGTCAAGCTCACCACCGCGCGCGCGGTGGCCGAGCAGACCCTCACGGCCCTCTACGGCGAGGCGCTGCCGGCGTACACGGCGGCGGGGAAGAGCCGGCCGCCGTCGCGCCGTCCCCTGCCGTTCGCGGAGATCGAGCGCCTGCTGGTCGAGGACCGCGCCGCCGCCGCCGCCCACCTGCTGCGGCTGGTGCGCCGGGAGTCGGTCATCCATCTCGACGACCTCCTCCTGCGGCGGACCGATTGGGGCGGGGTCGCCGGGGAGCGCGGCGCGGCGCTCGCGAGCCAGGTCGGCGACCTCCTCGCCGCCGCCGAAGCGCTCCCTGGACAGGAGCCGGAAGGGCCGCGGATGCCGGCGGCCGCGGCGCTCTAGAGACCGAAATGGCGACGACTCTGGGGATAGAGACGGCCGACGTCGAGACCTCCTCCGACGGCTACGCCCGCCGCTTCGCGGGCGCCGTGGGGGAGCACTTCCTGGCCGTCCAGGCGCGCGCCACCCTGGACCTCCTCGCCCCCTGGCCGGGCGGCACCGTCTTAGACGTCGGCGGCGGTCACGCCCAGCTCGCGGCGCCGCTCGCCCTGCGCGGCTTCCGGGTGACCGTCGCCGGGAGCAGCGAGGACTGCCGGGCGCGGCTCGACCGGCTCCTGCCGGCGGAGGCTTTCGACTTCCGCGCCACCGATCTCCTGGCGCTGCCCTTCCCCGACCGCTCCTTCGACGCCGTCCTCGCCTTCCGCCTGCTGCCCCATGCCGAGCGCTGGCGAGAGCTGCTCGCCGAGATGTGCCGGGTGGCGCGGCACGCGGTGATCGTCGATTATCCCGACCTCCGCAGCTTCAACCTGTTGACCGGAGCGCTTTTTGGAGCCAAGAAGCGGGTCGAGGGCAACACCCGTCCCTATCGCTGTTTCACCCGCCGCGAGGTGACGGCCGAGCTCGCCCGCCACGGCTTCGGGCGCCCGGTGCTCCGGCCGCAGTTCTTCGTCCCCATGGTCGTCCATCGCGCGGTGGGGAAGGCGGGCTTCTCGCGAGCGGTCGAGGGGGTGAGCGGAGCGCTCGGCCTCACCCGGGCGTTCGGATCGCCGATCATCCTGCGGGCCGAACGGCTCGCTTCAGAGATTTGAAGGAGAGGACTATGAAGGTTCTGGTCACCGGCGGCACCGGTTTCACGGGCAAGGCCCTGGTCAAGCGGCTGCTCGACCAGGGGCACGAGGTCACCGCGCTCGACTACAAGGAGGGTTTGAAGACCCAGGAGCTGCGCGACTGGGGCGCCACCGTGGTGATCGGGAGCGTCACCGACAAAGACATCGTGCGCCGCGCCATGGAGGGCGCCGAGGTCGTGCACCACCTGGCGGCCGCCTTCCGGGAGACCGACGTCCCGCAGAGCTTCTACGATCAGGTGAACGTCGGCGGCACCAAGAACGTCCTCGAGGCCGCCTTCGATCAGAAGGTCCGGAAGCTCATCTACTGCAGCACCTGCGGCGTGCACGGCAACATCGATCATCCACCCGGCGGCGAGGACGCGCCCATTCAGCCGGCCGATTATTATCAGCGCACCAAATATCAGGCCGAGCCCATCGTCCTCGACTTCTTCCGCCGCGGTTTGAAGGCGGCGATCCTCCGCCCGGCGGCGATCTACGGCCCCGGCGATCCCGAGCGTTTCATGATGATCTTCCGCCGGGTCGCCAAGGGCACCTTCCCCATGTTCGGCAACGGCAAGACTCTCTACCATCCGCTCTACATCGACAACCTGGTCGACGCCTTCCTCCTCGCCATGCAGGACGGCAAGGGGGACGGCCAGGCCTACCTGATTGCCGACTCCGAGTACCTAGAGATCGAGCAGCTGGTGAAGAAGGCGGCGGCGGCGCTTGGGGTGCCGGTCAAGATCCCGCACTACCCGGTCTGGCCGGTGGTCGCCGCCGGCCACGTCGTCGAGAAGGCCTGCAAGCCCTTCGGCATCAAGCCGCCGATCTTCCCCCGCCGGGTCGACTGGTACCGCCAGAACCGCGCCTTCA
>JAXDLD010000481.1:0-23660 GCA_034666805.1 Acidobacteriota bacterium | reverse complement strand
CGGTGAGATCGGCCAGGCGCTTTGTCAGGACGTCGATCGCCTGGGCCGTCTCCGGCTTCGCGCCCTTCTTCCGCTCGGCGAGGGCCTTCTCAACCGCGCCCACCTCGCTCGAAGCCGCGGCGACCTTGACCCGCGCCTCCTCGATCCGGCGGGCGAGGGCGAGCTGCTCGGCGTAGCCCTCGGGCGCGAGCTTCACCCGCGGGTCGGGTACGACCGTCAGCGGCTGGGTAAGGCGCGCTCCGTCGACTAAGAGCACGGCGGTGTAGCGGCCGGGCGGCGCCCAGACGCCGTCCTCTCCCGCTCCCCGGCGCCCCTCGGACAGGGCGGCGGGGGCGGCGTAGCGGAGCGGCCAGACGAAGCGGTGCATCCCGGGGGTGGTCGCGAGCGTCATCGGCGGCGGCACCCAATCCGGGGCGATGGCGAGCTTGGCCAAGTCCGGCCCTGCCGCCGGATCAGCCGCCGGGTCGGCGCTGGTGTAGCGGCGGACGAGGCCGCCACGCTCGTCGCGGATCTCGAGCGCCACCTGCTTGGCCGCGGCCGGGAGGGCATAGTCGAGGTAGGCCCCGGCCGGCGGGTTGGACGCCGCGGCCTCGTCCTTCGGCATCGGGGTGCCGGTGAAGCCCGCCGGCCGGAAGCGCACCGCCGAGGCCGGCTGGAAGAGGAAGGCGGCGGCGTTTGGCATCTTGTCGAGCTGGCGCAGAGGCGTCACGTCGTCCAGAACCCAGAAGGCGCGGCCATGGGTGGCGATGACGAGGTCGTCGCCGTGGACGTCGATGTCGCGGACCGAAGTCACCGGCAGGTTGGCCTGCAAGGGCTGCCAGTGGTCGCCGTCGTCGAAAGAAACGTAGACCCCCTTCTCGGTGCCGGCATAGAGCAGGCCCTTCTTCACCGGGTCCTCGCGCACGGCGTTGACGAAGCTGCCGTCGGGGATGCCGGCGGCGGCGAGCTGCCAGTGGGCGCCGCCGTCGTGAGTGCGGTAGACGTAGGGTTTGAAATCTTCCAGCCGGTGCCGATCGACGGCGGCGTAGGCGGTGTCGGCGTCGAAGTGCCCGGCGTCGAGGATGCCGACCTTGGACCAGGGGGTGAGGGCGGGGGGCGTCACGTCCGCCCAGTGCCCGCCCTCGTCCTTGGTGCGCCAGATCCGGCCGTCGTCGGTCCCCACCCAGACGTCGTGGTCGGCCGTCCGCGAGGGGGCGATGGCATAGATCACCCCGCGGCGCGGGGCGGTCAGCGGGCCGGCGAAGGTGCCCGGATCGAGGTTGGCCGGCTTCGTCAGGTCGTCGCGGGTGAGGTCGGGGCTCATAGCGGTCCAGTGCTGGCCGCCGTCCTCGGTGCGGAAGAGGCGCTGGTTGGCGAAGTAGAGGACCCGCGGGTCGCGGGGCGAGAAGACGAGCGGCAGGGTCCAGGCGTCGCGGTACAGATCGGGATAGGCGAGGGTGGGATCGACCGAGCGGGTCTGGCCGGTCCGCAGGTCGAGCCGGTCCACCCGGCCGCCGAAGAGGACGTCCGGGTCGCGGGGGTCGGGGGCCACGTTGTCGCTCTCGCCACCCGCCGTCGTCTCGCGGAAGACGGTCAGGTTGATGCCGTCCGTGGTGTTGGTGCGGCTGGGGACGCCGGCGGCGCCGGAGTCCTGCTGCGAGCCGTAGACCCAGTAGGGGAAACGGTGGTCGGTGACGACGTGGTAGAACTGGCCGGTCGGCTGGTTGTACCAGGAGCTCCAGGTGTCGCCGCCGTCGACCGAGACCAGGGCCCCCTGGTCGACCCCGAGCATCCGCCGCCGGGGCTCCTGGGGATCGATCCAGAGCTGGTGGTAGTCGTCGCCGCCGGGCGCGCCCTTCTGGGGCACGAAGGTCTTGCCGCCATCTCCTGAGCGATAGACGGCGGTGTTGCAGGAGTAGACGACGTCGGGGTTCCTGGGCTCGACCGTGATGCCGCCAAAGTACCAGCCGCGTCCCCAGATCCGCGCGTCGCCGCTCGTTTTCGCCCAGGTCGCCCCGGCGTCGTCCGAACGGTAGAGCCCGCCCTCCCCCACCGCGTCGACCATGGCGTAGACCCGCTTCGGCTCCGAGGGCGCGACGGCGAGGCCGATCCGCCCCGGCTTCGCCGGCAGGCCCTTCGTGAGCGGCACCCAGGTGTCGCCGCCGTCGCTCGACTTGTAGAGGCCGCTCCCCGGTCCGGAGGACGGCGGGTAGACCTCCCAGGGGGTGCGCCGGGTCTGCCAGAGGGCGGCGTAGATCACCGCGGGGTTCCCCGGCTCGAAGGCGAGGTCGATCGCTCCCGTGTCGTCATCCTTCCCCAGCACCTTTTTCCAGCTCCTGCCGCCGTCCTGGGAGCGGAAGACGCCGCGCTCGGGGTTCGGCCCGTAGGGGTGGCCGAGCGCCGCGACGTAGACCCGGTCCGGGTTCCGGGGGTCGACCAGGACCCGGCCGATCTGCTGGCTGTCGGCGAGGCCGACGTGGGTCCAGGTCTTGCCGCCGTCGGCCGAGCGGTATAGGCCGTTTCCCTGGGCGATGTCGGAGCGCATGTCGGCCTCGCCGGTGCCGGCGTAGAGGATGCGCGGGTTCGAGGGCGCGACGGCCAGGGCGCCGATCGAGCCGATCGGCTGGCCGTCGAAGATCGGCCGCCAGGTGCGGCCGGCGTCGACCGTCTCCCAGACCCCGCCGTTGACGCTGCCGAAGTAGAAGTGCTCCGGCTCCCCCGGCACCCCGGTCACCGCGAGCACCCGGCCGCCCCGGAACGGGCCGAGGAGGC
This sequence comes from Acidobacteriota bacterium, assembly GCA_034666805.1. Classification (GTDB taxonomy): domain Bacteria; phylum Acidobacteriota; class Thermoanaerobaculia; order Multivoradales; family UBA5704; genus DASQPA01. The sequence goes on along the minus strand of JAXDLD010000481.1, from coordinate 20,909 downwards.
GCCAGTGCAGGTCCGGGAGGGACGGGGAGGCGGCGCTCGCCGTGACGGCTGAAGCGCAGAGCGAGACGAGGACGGCGGCGAGCAGACGGCGGCGTTCGGGCATCGACGGCCTCCATGGCGGAAGGGCCCCATCATAGCCGCATCGCCACTCGGGCACGAACGCTGCAACTCACCCGGACATCTCGCCCCTACGCCCAGGGACGTGAGAGGCTCGTTACCCTTTGCCAGGGAGGTCCGCCCGTGAAAGTCGTCCCCTTCTCTCTCCCGGAGACCGACCGCTCCCGGGACGAGTTCCTGATGAAGCTCGGGCACGAGCTCCGGGGCTCTCTCGCCCCGATCTGCAACGCCCTCTATTTGCTCCACCACCGTCCCGAGGACCTCTCGACCGTCCTCTCGACCCTCGGCATTTTCGAGCGCCAGGTGGGGCACCTCGTCCGCCTCGTCGACGACCTCCTGGACATGTCGCGCATCGCCCAGGGGAAGGTGGCGCTCCAGCGGGAGGACCTGGATCTCCGCCGGCTCGTCGAGGAGGTCATCGAGCGCCGCCGGGCGAGCTTCGAGGCGGCGAACATCGGCCTCGACCTGCGCCTGGGGGAGGAGCCGCTCTGGGTGCGCGGGGACCGGGTCCGGCTCACCCAGGTGCTCGGCAACGTCCTCGACAATGCGCTCAAGTTTACCGATTCGGGCGGCAGTATCCGTGTCCGGCTCGCGATTGGGGACAAAGCGGGCGCCCAAGCGGGCGGCAGGGCGGACCGGGACCAGGCCGTCCTCTCGATCCGGGACACCGGGGTCGGCATGGACGCCGAGAGGCTCGCCCACCTCTTCGACTCCTTCCCGCAGGGCGACCGCTCCGAGACCCGCGGCCGGGGCGGCCTGGGTATCGGCCTGACCGTGGCCAAAGGCCTGATGGAGCTCCACGGCGGAACCATCGCGGCAGTGAGCGCCGGAGTCGGCAAAGGGACCGAGATCACCCTCCGGCTGCCGCGCGTCGCCGCCCCGCGCTCCCAAAAGCCCGAGCCCCGCTCGTCCTCCCCCTACGCGCGCCCGCTCCGGGTCGCCATCATCGAGGACAGCCTGGACACCGCCGAGAGCCTGGGACTCCTCCTGGACCTCCTGGGGTACGCGGTCTCCGTGGCGCACTCCGGAGCGCGCGGGGTCGAGGTGGTGAAGAAGGTGAAGCCCGACGTCGTCCTCTGCGACATCGGCCTGCCGGAGATGGACGGCTTCGAGGTGGCGAGAGAGCTCAAGGCCGATCCGGCGACCGCGGGCTGTCACTTAGTGGCGATCACCGGCTACGACCAGCAGGAGGACCGGCAGCGGGCGACCGAGGCCGGCTTCGAGCACCACCTGGTCAAGCCGGTCAACCCGGACCGGCTGTTCGAGCTCCTCGCCGGCTATGCCCGGCAGGCCGAGGGCGGCGGCGACATGCCGGAGGCGTGAGCGAGCGCTCCCTCGTACTCTTTCAGGAGGAGGGTGCGCGGAAGGCGCCGCGGGTGAGCCTCGGGGGGTTACCGGCTCTCGTTACCGGCGGCCAACCCCCTATAATCCCGTCCCCATGCCCTACCTCTACATCCTCCGCTGCCGCGACGGCTCGCTCTATACCGGCATCGCCAAGGACGTGGACCGGCGGCTCGCCCAGCATCAGAAGGGCCGGGCCTCACGCTATACCCGCTCCCGGCTGCCCGTCGCCCTCGCCTGGTCCCGCGAGATCCGCACCTGGGGGGAGGCCCTCCGCGAGGAGCGCCGGATCAAGGCCTTGCGAAGGCCACAGAAGGAGGCCCTGCTCCAAGGCGGCTCTCCAGGAGAAACCACGCCATGAGCAGCCGTCCCCTCTTCCTCTCCTGTGAATTGGTGACCAAGGGGTACGGCGTGCGGCCGCTCTTCGAGGACGTCTCGGTCGGCCTCTTCGAGGGCGACCGGGCGGGGTTGATCGGCCCCAACGGCTCGGGGAAGACGACGCTCGTCCGCATCCTCGCCGGCCTGGAGGAGCCGGATAGCGGCACCCGGTCGCTCCGCAAGGGGGTGCGGCTCGGCTATGTGCCGCAGGACCCCACCTTCCCCCCCGGGGCCGCGGTCGAGGAGGTGCTGACCGGGGCGCTCGACGATTTGGCCGTAGAGGACTACGAGAAGAACTCGCGGGTCGCCATCGCCCTCGGCCGCGCCGGCTTCCTCGATCCACGGCAGAAGGTCGGGAGCCTCTCGGGGGGCTGGAACAAGCGGCTGGCGATCACCCGCGAGCTGGTCCGCCAGCCCGACGTGCTCCTCCTGGACGAGCCCACCAACCACCTCGACCTGGAGGGCATCCTCTGGCTCGAAGGGCGCTTGAAGGAGGAGACCCGGGCCTTCCTCGTCATCAGCCACGACCGGCAGTTCCTGGAGAACGTGGCCGGGCGGATGCTCGAGCTCGACAAGAAGTACCCCAAGGGGCTCTTCGAATCCCAGGGCAACTACAGCGGCTTCCTCTTGAAGCGCGACGAGCTGCTCCGGAATCAGTCCGAGTATCAGGCCTCGCTCCAGAACAAGGTGCGGCGGGAGATCGAGTGGCTGAGCCACAAGGCGAAGGCGCGGACGAGGAAGGGCCAGGCCCGGGTCGACGAGGCGCACCGGATGATCGGCGAGCTGGCGGAGATGAAGGAGCGGGCGGTCGAGGGCTCGGCGGCGATCGACTTCGCGGCCTCGGGGAGGAAGACCAAGAAGCTCCTCGTGGCCAAGGAGCTGGTCAAGACCTACGGCGGGCGAAAGATCCTGGACGGGGTGGACCTCTCCCTCTCGCCCGGCCAGCGCCTGGGGCTCCTCGGCCCCAACGGCTCCGGCAAGTCGACTCTCCTCAAAATCCTCGCCGGGGAGGTCGCTCCCGACGGCGGCGAGGTCGAGCAGGCGCCGCTCCTTAAGGTGGTCTACTTCGAGCAGGGGCGAGAGACGCTCGATCCCACCCTCAGCCTGAAGCGCGCCCTGGCCCCGGAGAGCGACACGGTGATCTACCGCGACCGGCCGATCCACATCGTCGGCTGGGCCAAGCGCTTCCTCTTCCGCGCCGAGCAGCTGGAGACCCCGGTCTCCCGCCTCTCCGGGGGCGAGAAGGCCCGCATCCTCTTAGCCCGCCTGATGCTCCGGCCTGCCGACCTCCTCTTCTTGGACGAGCCGACCAACGACCTCGACATCCCCACCCTGGAGGTGCTGGAGGACAGCCTCCTCGACTTCCCGGGCTGCCTGGTCCTCGTCACCCACGACCGTCTGCTCCTGGAAGGGGTCTCGACTCACATCCTCGCGCTCGACGGCCAGGGCAACGCCGAGCCCTTCGCCGACTACCTTCAGTGGGAGGCGAGCCGTAAGGCCGCCCCGCGCACCCGGACCCCGAAGGCCACGACCGGAGGCACCGCAAGCGCCGCGGCCCCGGCCAAGGCGAACAAGAAGCTCTCCTGGAAGGAGAACCAGGAGCTCGCCGGGATCGAGGCGAAGATCCAACAGGCCGACGCCGCCCTGGCCGCGGCCGAAGAGGCGGTCGCCGACCCGGCGATCGCCAGCGATCCGGCGGCCTTGAGCGAGCGCTGCCGGGTCCTCGACGAGGCCCGGGGCGAGGTCGATCGGCTCTATGCCCGGTGGACGGAACTGGAGGAGAAGGGGAGGTAGGAGGGGGGGTGGCATTGCGATACCCGCAAATCTCCCTCCAGTCTCCTGGCGTTCTTCCAAGCCCCTGGCCCCGCCGGAGATAAATCTCCGGGCTATGCGTCGCGCTGGATGAATCCAGCTTGCGCGAGCGGCAGCGTAGGAGCGAGCGGCAGCGTAGGAGCAAGGTAGGAAGCTTCGAAGCTGGCTTCAGCCAGCGTAGCTCGTAGCCCGGAGATTTATCTCCGGGCGGGCCGCGCCCCCAGAATGTTCTGTCGGATCTCGGCGGTGAACGCGGCTCGAGCCGCGACTATTGTACTGGTTCGAAAAGGGGTTCGACCAGAGGCAGGTAGACGGGGTGCTCTTCGATGAAGTAGATGAAAATCGAGGTGTCGAGAGCGATGGGACCGTTTCCGAGGTCGCCTAAGAGTCCCAAGAATCGCGCTCCGCCCGCACATGCTCGACGGGGTCGATATCTTCCCAGAGCTCCTTGCCCAGGCCACGGAGCTCGAGGATCGAGTGGAGCTTCGGCTGACCCGCCGACTCTTCCAGAAGGTGAACAACCTGCTGGGCTAAGGAGCGGTGCTCGCGTTCGGCGCGCTCCTGAAGCCTCTCGTAGAGAGCGTCCGGGAAGTTCTTGATGTTGAGCGTCGCCATGCCATGTTCCTCCAAATCGCCTCCATTTTGGAGGATCAAGAGGCGCCGAGTCAACGCGGCCCCCTGGACAACCGCCCCTTACGTCTGGCCGGCGATCTCGGCGCCGGAGATGAAAGAATGCCCTGGATGATCGACGCCCCCCAGGAGCGAGCGCGCTCCCACGCCCAACCCGCCCGGCACTGGCGGGAAGTCGAGGTGGATACCCGGGCGCTGGAGGCCGACCTCCGCCGCCGCATCCATGGCGAGGTCCGCTTCGACGACGGCAGCCGCGCCCTCTACTCGACCGACGCCTCGAACTACCGCCAGGTGCCGATCGGGGTCGTCGTGCCGCGGAGCGTCGAGGACGTCGTCGAGACCTTGGCCACCTGCCGCCGGCACGGCGCGCCGTTCCTCTCGCGCGGCGGCGGCACCTCGCTCGCCGGGCAGTGTACGAACGTCGCCGTGGTCACCGACTTCAGCAAGTACATGCACCACGTGCTGGAGATCGACCCCCTGAGGCGGCTTGCCCGGGTCCAGCCCGGCACCGTGCTCGACGACCTGCGCGACCAGGCCGAGCGCCACGGCCTCACCTTCGGGCCCGATCCCGCCAGCCACAACCGCTGCACCCTCGGGGGGATGATCGGCAACAACTCCTGCGGCGTCCATTCGGTGATGGCGGGGAAGACGGTCGACAACGTCGCCGAGCTCGACGTCCTCACCTACGACGGCCTCCGCCTCAAGGTCGGGCCGACCTCCGAGGAGGAGCTGGCCCGGCTCATCCACGGCGGCGGCCGGCGGGGGGAGATCTACGCGCGTTTGAAAGCGCTCCGCGACCGCTACGCGGACCGCATCCGGGAGCGCTTCCCGCGGATTCCGCGCCGGGTCTCAGGCTACAACCTGGACCAGCTCCTGCCCGAGAACGGCTTCGACGTCGCCCGCGCCCTGGTCGGCTCCGAGGGGACCTGCGTCACCGTCCTCCAGGCCATCGTCCATCTCGTGCCGAGCCCGCCCGTCCGCACCCTCCTCGTCCTCGGCTACCCCGACGTCTACAGCGCCGCCGATCACGTCATGGAGGTCCTGGCGCACGGCCCCGCCGGCCTCGAGGGTATCGACGAGGTGCTGGTCGAGGCGGTGCGGACGAAGGGGCTCCATCCCCATGGCCTCTCGCTCCTTCCACCGGGCAGGGGCTGGCTCCTGGTCGAATTCGGCGGCGAGACCCGGGCGGAGGCGGAGGGCGGGGCGCGGGGTCTGATCGCGGCGCTAGGGAAATCGGGCACGGCGCCGTCGGCGCGGCTCTTCGGCGATCGGGAGGAGCAGGAGAGGATCTGGAAAGTGCGCGAGTCGGGGCTCGGGGCGACCGCCCGGGTGCCGGGCCGGAAGGATAGCTGGGAGGGCTGGGAGGACTCGGCGGTGGCGCCCGAGAAGCTGGGACTCTACCTGCGCGCCCTCCGCGGCCTCTACGACAAGTACGGCTATCGGGGCGCCCTCTACGGCCACTTCGGGCAGGGGTGCGTCCACACCCGGATCGACTTCGATCTCACGACCGCGGCGGGGATCGCCAAGGTCCGCGCCTTCGTCCACGAGGCGGCGGAGCTCGTGGTCTCGCTCGGCGGCTCGCTCTCCGGCGAGCATGGGGACGGCCAGGCGCGGGCCGAGCTCCTGCCGCTGATGTTCGGCGAGGAGATCGTCGCCGCCTTCCGGGAGTTCAAGTCGATCTGGGACCCACTATGGAAGATGAATCCGGGCAAGGTGGTCGACCCCTACCGGATGGACGAGAACCTCCGCCTCGGCCCCGACTACCATCCACCCCGCCTCGCCACCCACTTCAAATTCCCGGGGGACGATGAGGGCAGCTTCGCCCGCGCCGCCCTGCGCTGCGTGGGGGTGGGCGACTGCCGGAAGGAGCACACCGGCACCATGTGCCCGAGCTACCGGGTGACCCGCGAGGAGAAGGACTCGACCCGCGGCCGCGCACGCCTGCTCTTTGAGATGCTCACGGGCGACCCGCTCCGGGAGGGCTGGCGCGACGAGCACGTCAAGGAGTCGCTCGACCTCTGCCTCTCCTGCAAGGCCTGCAAGGGGGAGTGCCCGGTCCAGGTCGACATGGCGACCTACAAGGCCGAGTTCCTCTCCCACTACTACAAGCGGCGCCTCCGGCCCCGTTCGGCCTACGCCTTCGGCCTCGCCCACGCTTGGGTACGCCGGGCCGGCCGCGCTCCCAGCCTCGCCAACCTCCTCGCCCGGGCGCCGGGGCTCTCCGCCCTCGCCAAGGCGGCGGCGGGGATGGCGCGGGAGCGCCAGATCCCCAGCTTCGCGCCGCGCACCTTCAAGGCCTGGTTCGCCGCCCGGGAGCCGAGGAATGAGGGCCGGCCGCGGGTGATCCTCTGGCCCGACACCTGGAACGACCACTTCCACCCCGAGACCGCCGAGGCGGCGGTCGAAGTGCTGGAGGCCGCCGGCTGGCAGGTGGTGGTGCCGCGGCAGGCGCTCTGCTGCGGCCGGCCGCTCTACGACTACGGGATGCTCGGCCGCGCCAAGCGCCAGCTCCGGGAGATCCTCGATGCCCTCAAGGGCGAGATCGCCGCCGGCACCCCCGTCGTCGGGCTCGAACCGAGCTGCGTCTCCGTCTTCAGGGACGAGCTGGGCGGGCTCTTCCCCGAAGACCCGGACGCCCGGCGGCTCGCCGGGCAGACCTTCCTCCTCTCGGAATTCCTCGTCCAGAAGGCCGGTGGATGGCAGCCGCCGGCGCTCCGGCGCCAGGCGGTGGTCCACGGCCACTGCCACCACAAGGCGCTCTTCCGGATGGACGCCGAAGAGGCGGTGCTCGACCGGCTGGGGCTCGACTTCCAGGTGCTCGACTCCGGCTGCTGCGGCATGGCCGGCTCCTTCGGTTTCGAGGCCGGCGAGCGCTACGACGTGTCGGCGAAGCTCGGCGAGCGGGTGCTCCTGCCCGCCGTGCGCGCGGCGGCGGCGGACGCCCTGATCGTCGCCGACGGCTTCAGTTGCCGCGAGCAGATCGCCCAGGGGACCGAGCGCCGCGCCCTGCATCTCGCCCAGGTACTCCAGATGGCCCTCCGCGAGGGCCCGGCGGGCCCGCAGGGCGCCCCACCCGAAGAGGCCTACGAGCGCGAGCCGGCGCGTCTACCGGCGGGAGTCTCGGCCGGCCTGCTGGCCGTGGGCACTCTGGGGATCACCGCGCTCGTGGCGGCGGCGGTCTGGGCCTGGCGCCGGCCCGGAAAGGAGGAAGGGCCATGAAGAAGGAAGGGGACAGTAGGATCTCCCTCCAATCCTTGTAGAATCGCCGCATGGCGAGCGGTCACGATCACTCCCACGGCGCCCATGCCGGGCACGGCCACGGGCCGAGCCCGGGCGAGGCGAACCTGCGCCGTTTCGCCATCGTCCTCGTCCTGACGGCGGTGTTCATGGTCGCCGAGGCGGTGGGCGGCTGGTACAGCAACTCGCTCGCCCTCCTGGCCGACGCCGGCCACATGCTGTCGGACGTCGGGGCGCTGGGGCTCTCCCTCTTCGCCATCTGGATCGCGCGCAAGCCCCCCAACTCGCGGCAGACCTACGGCTTCCAACGGACAGAGATCCTCGCCGCCCTCATCAACGGCGCCACCCTGATCGCCATCTCGATCTACATCTTCGTCGAGGCCTGGCACCGGCTGCACGCGCCGCAGGAGGTCAAGGCGCCGTTGATGATGGCGGTCGCCTTCGGGGGCCTGGTCGTCAACGTCGGGGCGCTCTTCATCCTCCAGGGGGGCAGGAGCGACAACCTCAACGTGCGCGGGGCCTGGCTCCACACCCTGGCCGACGCCTTGGGGAGCCTGCAGGCGATCCTCGCCGGCGGGCTCATCTGGGCCTTCGGCTGGCGGCTGGCCGACCCCATCGCCTCGGCGTTGATCGGCCTCCTCGTCCTGTGGTCCTCGTGGTCGCTGGTCAAGGAGACGGTCGGGGTCCTGATGGAATCAGCCCCCGGGCATATCGACGTCGACGAGGTCCGCCAGGCCATCCTCGCGGTCGACGACGTGCGCGGGGTCCACGACCTCCACGTCTGGACGATCACCAGCGGTCGCGAGTCGCTCTCCGCCCACGTGGTGACGGCCGAGGGCCCGATTCCGCGGAGCCTGTTGGCGGAGATCAAGCGCGCCCTCCACGACCGCTTCGGCATCCACCACGTGACCATCCAGGTCGAGGCCGAGGGTAACGACTCCCACGACCCCTGCCGGGGCTGCGACACCTAGAGGGAGACGCCGTGGAAATCCGCTCCGCCGAAACCTTCGTCACCTACTACGAGGGCATCCGCGCCCGCACCCTGCGGGTGATCGCCTGCATCCCCGAGGAGCGGCTCGAATGGAGCCACCGGCCGGGGGCGTTCACGTTCGGCGACCTGATCCGCCACCTGGGCGCCATGGAACGCTACATGTTCGCGGAGAACGTGCGCGGCGGCCCGAGCCTCTACCCGGGGCACGGGCGCGATCTGGCGGACGGGCTCCCCGCGGTGCTCGCCTACTTCTCGCGCCTGCACGAAGAGTCGCTGGCCATCTTCCGCGCCCTGACCCCCGAGGACCTGGAGCGGCGCTGCTTCACCCCCGCCGGGACCCCGATCACCGCCTGGAAGTGGTTGCGCGCCATGGTCGAGCACGAGGTCCACCACCGCGGGCAGATCTATCTCATGCTCGGCATGCTCGGCATCCCCACCCCGCCCCTCTACGGCCTGACCTCGGAGGAGGTCCGGGAGCGCAGCACGCCGGTCTAGCGTCCCGCCCCGCTCCGCTCGAGGTAGGCGGCGACCGCGGCGCCCTCCCGCTCGCGGAGGCGCAGGCAGTCGTGGACCTGGTCGGCGACGTTCGCGAGCTGGTGGGCGGTCCCGGTGACGCTGTGGCCGGGCGCGGAGAAGAACCGCTGCCCCTGCTTCAGCCGTTCGGCCGAGCAGCCGCTGGCCATCTGGGCCAGGAACGGCAGCAGGACGGGCGGAAGCCGCCGGACGATCTCGTCGTAGTGCTCGCGGGTCCAGGCGAAGAAGCGGTCCGCTCCCTGCTCCGTGGCGCGGATGCCGCCCGCCGTCTGCAGGAAATCGCTCGGCCGCAGCGGTCCGGTCAGGGAGTAGCGCAGGACCTCCTGCTGGATCGCCGGGTCCCGGAAATGGCCGAGGGCCCGCAGGTAGCGATTGTGCTCGGCGGGTGTCGCGGCGTTCTCGAAATGCTTCCGGTACTCCTCGAAGAGGGCATGGTCGCCGTGCAGGGCGGCGAGGTTCAAGGCCGTCGTGGCGAGGTCGGCGTCGAGGCTGGCGGGGGCGGCGAGATAGCGCCGGGTGAGTGCCTCGCCGTAGTGGATCACCTCGGAGTCGCGCCCCACCTCGCCGAGCCAGGTGAGGAGGCGGGTGCGGAGGATCGGCGCGTTCGGCTCCTCGCCAGGCCGGGGCTCGCGGCCGATGTGGTCGAGCGCCGGCCGGAAGGTGCGGCGGACGTAGCCGGCGAAGGGCTCTACCTGCGACGCGGGGACGAGCGCCGCGCGGACGCCGTCGAGCTGATCGATGAGGGCGAGGACGACGAGCGGCTCGGGATCGGCGGCGAAGGGGGCGGCGGTCGCCAGGAAGGTGTCGCCGTGCAGCAGCCCGGCGCCGAGCAGGGCCTTGAGGTTGCCGAGGAAGGCGATCCGTTCGCGCAGGTCGAGGTGCGCCGGGGCACCGGCGGCGAGCCGGGCGAGCATCTCCTCCGGCACGCGCCAGCGGTAGTAGCCGGCGCCGCCGAGGTCCGGCAGCACCCAGGTGAGGGCCGCCGGATCGCCGGGGAGGGTCACGACCTGGCGCGCGGAGTCGAGCAGCACCGTCTTCGTGCCCACGCCCTTGCCGTCGTCGTATTTCAAGCCTACCGGGATCTTCCAGAGGAGGGGTGGCGCGGTGGTGCCGCCGCCGCCCATGCCGGGGTTGGCGAAGCGCTCCTGGGAGAGGGCGATGCGCCCGCCGGGGAGCGGCTCGACCCGCACCAGGGGGATCCCGGGCTGGTCGACGAAAGTCGCCATGGCGGCGCCGATGGCGCCGTTGGCGACAAGGTCGTGGCCGGCCGCCCGGTCGAGGGCGCTCCAGAGGTCGCGGGCCGTGGCATTGCCCCAGGCGTGCTCGCGCAGGTAGTCGTTGACCCCGCGGCGGAAGGTGTCGGGGCCGAGGAACAGCTCGAACATCCCGAGCACCGACTTGCCCTTGTCGTAGAGGGTGCCGACGCTCTCGAGGACGTGGTCGGCGCTCGCGACCGGCCGCCTGACCGCACCGGCCGAGGGGAGCGCGTCCTGCTCCATGACCTCCTCGATCTCCGTCAGCACGGAGGTCCTGTATTTCCACTGCGGGAAGACCTGATCGGTGACCTTGTCGCCCATCCAGTCGGCGAAGGACTCGTTGAGCCAGAGGTCGTCCCACCAGGCCATGGTCACCAGATCCCCGAACCACTGGTGGGCGAGCTCGTGGGCGGTGATGTGGGCGAGCCGGAGCCGGTTGCTCCCGGTCGCCACCGCCGGATCGAGCAGGAGCACGCTGTCGGCGAAGACGATGGCGCCGGGGTTCTCCATGGCGCCCGGCCAGAACTCCGGCGCCGCGATCAGGTCGAGCTTCTCGAAGGGGTAGGGCTGGCCGAACCAGCGCTCGAGGGCGGCCAGGATCGGCGGCACCGTCTGGGCCGCGATGCCGGCGAGCCGGCCTCCCCCATGGACGGTGACGATCCGCCCGGGCACGGAGAGGCCGGGGATGGGGGTGACCTCGAGGGGGCCCGAGGCGAAGGCCAGGAGGTAGGCGGGCAGCCGGGGAGTGCGCTTGAAGACGACCGTCTTCCAGCCGCCACCGGGGCTCTCCGCCTCCTTCTCGACCGGCGTGTTGCTCACCGCCAGGTGGCCGGCGGGGACCTCGGCGGTGAGCTGATAGGGGATCTTCACCCCCGGCTCGTCCCAGCAGGGGAAGGCGCGCCGCGCGTCGTTCGCCTCGAACTGGCTGAAGGCGTAGCTCCGCCCCTCCTTCTCCGTGCGGTAGAGCCCCACCGCCCGGGTATTGAAGGCCTGGGTGAAGGCGATCTCCAGCCGATAGGAGCCGGGGGAGAGGGGCCGGGAGGTCCGCGCGGTGACCAGCCCGCGTCCGTCCGCCTCGTAGCGCAAGGGGAGGTCGCCGCCCTTCCCGGAGAGCGCCACGCGCGCGAGCTTCTGCCCGCGGGCGTGGAAGCGGAAGGTGTCGGTCGGCCGGCGGGCTTCGAGGTCCACCGCGACCGTGCCGCTGTACTCCTTCTGGCCGGGATCGACCCGCAGCCGGATGGCCTCGAAGGTCGGCAGGACGTCCTCGCCCAGGCGGACGTCCGCCTCGCCGGCATTGGCGACATCGCTGGCATTGGCGACAGTGGCGGCATCCGCGGCATGGGCCGTCCGCGGGCCGGCCGGGGAGCCGGCGAGGAGGAGGGAGAGAGAGAGGACGGCGGCGCGCATCGCCGCGCCTAACGTCCCGTGGCCTGGGCGGCCGCCGCTCCCGGCCGCAGGTACTTGTCATACCAGGCGATGTAGCGCTCGTAGCGGTCCTTGATGTAGCTCGGCTTGGTGAGGCCGTGGTGCTGGCCGGGGTAGATGATCAGCTCCGTGTCGCGGCCGAGCCGGCGCAGGGCCTGGTAGAACTGCTCGGAATTGAGGAGCGGCACGTTGAAGTCCTCGGAGCCGCCGAGGATGAGGGTCGGGGTGGTGATCTTCTCGATCTGGAACCAGGGCGAGAGGCGCATCCACAGCTCGGTGTTCTTCCACGGCAGCCCGAGCTCGGTCTCCCACTCGTACTGGTACTCGTCGGTGCCGTAGTTGGCGAGATAGTTGACCTCGCTCGCCCCCGAGGTGGCGGCCTTGAAGCGGGTCGTGCGGACGAGCACGTGGTCGGTCAGGATGCCGCCGTAGCTCCAGCCCCCCAGCCCCAGCCGGTCGGGGTCGGCGACCCCCATGGCGACCGCCTGATCGACGGCGCCCAGGACGTCCGCGGAGTCCTTGTTCCCCCAGTCGGCCCAGATGGCGCGGCTGAAGGCCGTGCCGTAGCCGGTCGAGCCGCGGGGGTTGCAGGCGACGACGGCGTAGCCGTGCGCCGCGAGCACCTGCCACTCGAAGTTGAAGCCGGTCGAGAACTGCGACGTGGGCCCGCCGTGGATGCGGAGAACGGTCGGCAGGCGCGCCCCGCCGGCGGCGGCGCTCGCGGAGTTCGGCGGGTGGGTGAGGAAGGCGTCGATCGTCGTGCCGTCGGCGCTCTTCGCCCGGTAGCGCTCGACCCTCCCCAGGCGGATGCCGGCGAGGAAGGCGTCGTTGGCGTGGGTGAGGCGGTTCAAGGCGGCGCCGGCCGCGCCCGCGCCACCGGAGACAGCGAACACCTCGCCGGGCAAGTCGGGGGTGCTGGAGAGGACGACGACGTCCCCCTTGGGGTCGACGTCGAAGGCGGTCAGGTCGCGCTCGCCGTCGACCATCCGCTCGACCTTGCCGCCCGCCACCGGGATGCGGGCGAGGTGGCTGTTGCCCCCCTCCTCGACGAGGAAGAGGAGCGACCGGCCGTCGGGGGAGAAGCGCGGGCTGCGGACGTTCCTGTCGAGCTCGCGGGTGAGCACCCGGAGCGGCCCGCCCGCGACCGGCGCCACGGCGATGGCGGAGGCGCCGTACCACATGTCCTTGGGATCGCCGCCGACGACGAAGGCGACCAGTTTGCCGTCCGGGCTCCACGCCGGCTCCTGGTCGGTGCCGAGGGAGGAGGCGGAGAGGTCGCGCGGCGTCTGCCCGCTCCGGGCCGGGACGACGAAGACGTCGGCGTTCTGGTTGGCGTCGGGGTCCGCCGTCCGGTTGCTGGCGAAGGCGATCTCGCGGCCGTCCGGCGACCAGGCCGGGTCGGTGTCGTCGTAGGAGCCGGTGGTGACCGCCTCGCTCGCCTGGGTGGCGACGTCGAAAACATAGATGTGATTGCGGATGTCGCGCAGGTACCCCTCGATGTCGCGCTTGAACTGCCGCCGCTTGATGACGATCGGCTTCGGGGTCTTCGCCGGCTCCTCCTTCTTCTCTTTGGCTTTGGCCTTGTCCAACTCCTCGGCGGTACCGGTGACGTCCGGATCGTCGGGGTCGACGTCGCCGACCACGAGGGCGAGGCGCTTGCCGTCCGGCGACCAGGCGAGGTCCTGGACGTCGGCCTGGTAGTGGGTGAGCTGGAAGGCTTCGCCGCCCGCTCGGGGGAGGAGCCAGACCTGGGTCTTCTTCCCCTCGCGGCCGGAGAGGAAGGCGAGGTAGCGGCCGTCTGGGCTCCACCGCGGGCTGGTCTCCGGCTTCGGGCTCTCGGTCAGGCGCAGGGCCTCGCCGCCGGCGAGCGGCACCATGTAGACGTCGGTGTCCGAACCGTCCTCCTTGCGCGCGAACGCCTTGACGGTGAAGGCCACGAGCTTCCCGTCCGGGCTGAGCCGGGGGTCGCTCACGTTCTTCAGGGCATAGATGTCGTCCGGCAGGAGGACGCGGGGCGGCTCGGCGGCGGCGGCCGCGGCCAGCCCGGCCCAGCCGGCGAACCCGGCGAACGAGAGGGCGATCAGGGACAGGGTGGTCTTCTTCATGGGATTCCTCGTCATGTACTAAGAAGCGTGCTGAGAAGCGCTGAGAAGCGGGCGGAAGGTATCCTAGCCTAAGATCTACGGCATGCGCGACGGCACGGGACTGATCGTCGACGACGAGCCGCAGATCCGCCGGGTGGTCAAGAACGCCCTCGAAGGGGAGGTGGCGCGGGTGGTCGAGGCGGCCACCGGCAGCGAGGGGATCGACCTCGCGGCGGCCGAGAAGCCGTCCGTCATCGTCCTCGACTTAGGCCTCCCCGACATGCCCGGGATCGAGGTCTGCCGCGAGATCCGCAAGTGGTCGACGGCCCCCATCCTCATCCTCTCCGCCCGCCACGCCGACCAGGAGAAGGCCCTCCTCCTGGACGCCGGAGCCGACGACTACATCACCAAGCCGTTCTCCACCCTGGAGCTCACGGCCCGCATCCGCGCCCACCTGCGGCGGTCGCAGAACGCCCAGGCGAGCCTGGGGCCGCCGCAGCCCCTGGCCCTGGGCGACCTCGCCGTCGACCTGGCGGCGCGCACCGTGCGCCGGGACGGCGAGCCGGTCCACCTGACCCCCATCGAGTGGGAGCTCCTGCGCACCCTCCTCACCCAGGCCGGCCGGACCCTCACCCACCGCCAGCTCTTCAACGCCGTCTGGGGGCGCTCCTTCGGCGATCCCCAGCAGTACCTGCGCGTCCACGTCGCCAACCTGCGGCGCAAGATCGAGCAGGACGCCGTGCGGCCGCGCCTCATCCTCACCGAGCCCGGGGTGGGCTACCGCCTCGAGCTGCCCCGCTGATGCCGCGGACGCTCCCCGGGTGGCTCGGCCCCTGGCACCGTCCGCTCCCGCGATGGCTGCTCTGGATCGCCATCCTGGCCGCGGTCACGGCCGCCCTGGTGCGGGTGCGCGGCGATCTCGACCCGGCGCACCTCACCCTCATCTACCTCCTGGTGGTCCTGGGAGGGAGCGCCTCCGGCGGGCGTCCCCTGGGGTTCGTCCTCGCCTGCGCCTCCTTCCTCCTCATCGACTACTACCTGCAGACCCCCTACGGCACGCTGGCGATCGCCAAGGGACCGGACTGGCTGGTGCTCGTCGCCTTCCTGGCGACGGCCACGGTCGCCACCCAGCTCCTCGCCCGCGCCGAGGCCGGGGCCCAGGCGGCGCGGCGGCATGCGGCCGAGATCGACACCCTGGCGGCCGAGCGGGTGCGCCTGATCGCCGAGGCCGAGCACGCCGAGGCCCTGCGCCAGGCCGACCGGCTGAAAGATGCCCTCCTGGCCTCGGTCTCCCACGACCTGCGCACCCCCTTAACCACTATCAAGGCCCTGGCCCACGACATCGCCCGGGGGGGGGACGAGCGGGCGGCGGTCATCGAGCAGCAGGCCGACCGGCTGAATCACATGGTGGCCGACCTCCTCGACATGTCGCGCCTGAACGCCGGGGGGCTCACCATGGAGCCCGAGATCAACGCCGCCGAGGACCTCGTGGGGGCGGCCATCCAGCAGGTCTCCGGGGCCCTCCATGGCCGCGAGCTGCGGACCGACCTCGCCTGGTCGGAGCCGGTGCTGGTCGGCCGCTTCGACTTCGTCCACTCGCTCCGCATCCTCGTCAACCTGATCGAGAACGCCTTGAAGTATTCGCCCGCGGAAACCCCCGTCGACATCGGGGTGGCGCGGCAGGCGGAGTGGCTCGCCCTCTCGGTCGCCGACCGCGGCCCGGGCGTCGCCCCCTCCGAGCGCGAGCGGATCTTCGCCCCCTTCTACCGCCCGGCCGGCGTCTCCCCCGACGTGGGAGGCGCCGGCCTGGGCTTGGCCATCGCCCGCCGGCTGGCCGAGGCGCAGGGGGGGACCCTCGTCTACGCCGAGCGTCCGGGCGGCGGCAGCGTCTTCACCCTCCGCCTGCCGGCGGCCGCCCTGCCGGAGGAGGAGATCGGGGCTCTCGACGCCGGGAGATCTTTGTGAGCCCTTAATGCCCGCCCCGGCCCATCTTTGTGCCTCCTTAACGCGCTTCCCGCTATCTTCCTTCCTGCCGAGGGATGAGGGGGAGGCGCAGCAAACATAGAGCCGCGCAACTCTCCTTGTTCGTCTCCTCCTTCGCCCTCGGCTCTTGTCCCTCCCCGGTGGGCGCCGTGCTAGGATCGCGGCACCGCTCCCGGCCCATGCGACCCTTCTCGACGCTCTCCGCCGCCGGCCTCCTCGGCCTCCTTCTGGCCCTGCCTGCCTTTGCGGAGGCGCCCGCGGTGCCGCCGATCCAGGACAACTCGCTGCTCCTCGAGGAGGCCTACAACCAGGAGTTTGGCGTCGTGCAGCACATCAACACCTTCACCCGTTCGCGCGGTGGCGACTGGGTCTACACGTTCACCCAGGAGTGGCCGGTCGGCGGGATCCGCCATCAGCTGAGCTATACCCTGCCCTGGCAGCGCCTGGCGGACTCCGCGGACCACCGGCAGGGCTGGGGCGACGTGGCTCTCAACTACCGCTTCCAACTCCTCGGGAACGGCGAGGCGCCGGTCGCCGTCGCCCCCCGCTTCACCCTCCTCCTGCCGACCGGCGACGAGCGCCAGGGGCGCGGCGCCGGAGCCGTCGGCTACCAGCTGGGCCTGCCGCTCAGCGTCGTCCTGGGAGAGCGCTGGGTCGCCCACTCGAATCTCGGCGCGACCTACACGCCACGCGCCCGCGATCTCTTCGGGGAGAAGGCGGACCTCGCCGCCTACTCCGCCGGCCAGAGCTTCGTCTGGCTCCTCCACCCGCGTTGCAACCTCCTGGTCGAGCTCGCCTACACTCGGAGCCAGAAGGTCGCCGGGGCGGGCCGCACGGAGTGGGAGACGAGTTTCTTCGTCCATCCCGCCATCCGCTGGGCCTACAACTTTCCGAGCGGCCTCCAGATCGTCCCCGCCCTCGGCATTCCCATCGGGCTGGGGCCGAGCGCCGGCGAACGGTCCATCTTCTTCTACCTGAGCTTCGAACACCCCTTCAAGAGCCCGCCGTAGCTGGAGGGACCTTCCTCATCATTTACCATTTACTTTCTCATTCGTAACCATTCCACGACCCGCGGTGCATCCGAATCGGATGGGAAGACCGGGTAGAAGCAGGTCTCGATCCGCCCGCCGCGGGTCAGGAGGGTCAGCCGTTGGATGAGGGTGAACCCCGCCACCGTGAACGTCGGCAGGCGGAGCGCCGTGGCGAACCGGAGAGCCGCATCGCTCAGCACCTCGAAGGGGAGGTGCAGGCGGAGCGCCATCTCTCGCTGGTAATCTGTCGGCTGCGTGCTGAGGCCGAAGACCTGGGCGCCCAGGTCTCGTAGCTCCTGGTGGTGGTCCCGGTACGAGCAGGACTGCGGCGTGCACCCGCGGGCACCCGGGATGGCATCCCAGGCCTCGAAGCCGCCCGGCAGATCCTGGCCGGGGACTCCGGTCCGCGGGTAGCAGTAGAGGACCGTCCACTCGGAGCTGAGGGACCGCAGCTCGACCTGGCGTCCGGAGGTCGCCGGGAGCGCCAGGTCGGGAAGCTCCATGCCCGGCAGGTGGTCGCAGGCGCCGTCGTCGATCGGAACCGGGAGGTCGGCGGGGAGGGAGTAGATGTCGTCGGAGCGAGTCATGGACGCACAGAGTATCGCGGACTGCGCGGAACGAGTCCCCGCACCCGCCTCACACCGGAAACCGTTACTGGCATCTCTATTGAATACTTCTGCGGCGGAGCCCGAGGGGCTCTCCTCCAATGTCCTGGAAAACGATCCTTCTCGGCCGCCGCCTGGCCAACCGCGAGCAGGACGAGCGCAAGCTCGGCGTCCTGGCCGGAGTGCCGGCCCTGGGGCTCGACGGCCTGGCGTCCTCGGCCTACGGTCCTGAGGCCGCCCTCACCCTCCTCGTTCCCTTGGGACTCGCGGGGCCGCGGTACATCCTGCCGATCACGCTCGTCCTCCTCACCCTTCTCGCCCTGCTCTACATCTCCTACCGCCAGACCATCACCGCCTATCCTGGCGGCGGCGGCGCCTATACCGTCGCCCGGGAGAACCTCGGGGTGAACGCGGGCCTCCTGGCGGCGGCGGCGCTCATGATCGACTACGTCCTGAACGTCGCGGTCGGCATCTCGGCCGGAGTGGCCGCCTTGGTCTCGGCCTTCCCGGCCCTCCATTCCTACACCCTGTGGCTCTGCCTGCTGGCGCTCCTCCTCCTCACCCTGGTCAACCTCCGCGGCACGAAGGAGTCGGGCCTGGCCTTCGCCCTGCCCACCTATCTCTTCCTGGCGAGCTTCTTCGTCATCCTGGGGATCGGCATCGTCCGCGCCCTCCTCGCCGGCGGCCATCCGCGGCCGGTGATCCCGCCGCCGCACCTGGGGGCCGCGATCGTCCCGGCCAGCCTCTGGCTCCTCATGCGGGCCTTCGCCAGCGGCTGCACGGCGATGACCGGGGTCGAGGCGGTGAGCAACGGCATGGGTGCTTTCAAGGAGCCCCCGGTCCAGCACGCGCACCGCACCTTGACCGCCATTGTCTTGAGCCTCGGCGTGCTCCTCGGCGGCATCGCCTACCTGTCGCACGCCTTCGGCATCGGCGCCATGGATCAGACGAAGCCGGGCTACCAGAGCGTCCTGTCCCAACTGGTAGCGGCGACCCTGGGGCGCAACGTCTTCTACTACGTGGCGATCTCCAGCCTGCTGGCCGTGCTGACGCTCTCCGCCAACACGAGCTTCGTCGGCTTCCCCCGGCTCTGCCAGCTGATCGCCCAGGACCGCTTCCTGCCCAAGGCCTTCGCCGTCGTCGGCCAGCGGCTCGTGTTCTCGGTCGGCATTCTCTTCCTGACCCTCACGTCCGGGCTGCTGCTCGTGGCCTTCGGCGGGATCACCGACCGGCTCATCCCGCTCTTCGCCGTGGGCGCCTTCCTCGCCTTCACCCTCTCCCAGGCGGGCATGGTGATGCACTGGTTTAAGGGACGAGGCGGCGAGGGCGGGTCCGTGCACCGGCACCTCGTGGTCAACGGCGCCGGCGCCGTGACGACGGCCGTGGCCCTGGCGGTGATCATCGCCGCCAAGTTCGTCGAGGGCGCCTGGATCACGCTGCTCGCCCTCCCCGCCCTGATCTTCCTCTTCAGGACCTTCAAGAACTATTACGATCGGGTCGGCCGCCGCCTCTGGGAGCCCCGGCCGCTCGACCTTTCTGCCAACGAGCCGCCGCTGGTGGTGATGCCGATGGAGAGCTGGAACGGTCTGTCCAAGAAGGCCTTGCGCTTCGGCATGCTGCTCTCGCCCGAGGTCACCGCCGTTCATTTGAGCGCCTTGAACGGCGCCGATGCGGCGGGCACGGCCGGCGCGGCCGATGCGAAAGAGGAGTCGGAGACCCTGAAGGGTCAGTGGAAGGTGGAGGTGGAGGAGCCCGCCCGGCAGGCGGGCCTGCCCCTGCCCCGGCTGGTCGTCCTCCAGTCGCCCTACCGCCGGTTCCTGGAGCCGCTGCTCCGTTTCCTCCGCGGCCTGGAAGAGGAGCACCCGGGCCGGGTGGTCGCCGTCATCATCCCGCTCCTGCTCAAGCGCCACTGGTGGCAGCACCTGCTGCACAACCGCCGGGCGCGGCAGCTCCGCTCGGCGCTCCTGGAGAAAGGCGGCTCGCGCGTCGTCGTCGTCGACGTGCCCTGGGATCTCGAGGGGGAGGATGCGCGGCGGTGAGGCCCGCGAGCATGTAAGCTCGTCACCGGACCCGACTCCCCATAAGGAGACCCCATGCGCCCTGCCGCGCTCCTCGGCGTAAGCTTGCTCTCGATGAACCTCCCCGCCGCCGCCCAGCCCGGGCCTGCTCCCGCCCTCGACTGGACGAGGATCGCCGACAAGCTCGTCCACCAGATGGCGCTCCAGCCCGGCGAGCGGGTGCTCCTCCTCGCCGCGCCGGGCCAGTTCGAGGCGTTGATTCCACCGCTTCGGCTGGCCGTGATCCGGGCGGGCGGCGTCGACCTCGGCTCCTGGACCGTCCTGCCCCTGCCGCTCCTCGCCGGCCAGGACGCCGCGGTGGTCGAGGAGGGGGCGAGGCGGGCGCGCCCGGTCCTTCTGGAGCTGCTGCGGAACGTGGACGTCGCCGTCATGATGCCCGGGGCGATCCCCGCTCACGGCGAGTACTCGGCCATGCAAGAGGTGCTGAAGAGCGGCCACGGCCGCACCATCCACTTCCACTGGCACGCCTTCGGGACCCAGAGCGCCATGGCCCTCCCCGGCCACCCGCTGCCAACCCAGGAGGTGATCGACGCCACCTACGAGCGGGCTCTCCTCGGCGCCGACTGCAAGGCGATCGGCGAGGTCCAGCGCCGCTTCGCGGCGGCGATGCGGACGGGGGAGGTGCGGATCACCAGCCCGGAGGGCACCGACCTGCGCTTCCGCATCGGCGACCGGCCGGTCAACTTCCAGGACGGCGACGCCTCGGCGGCCCGCGCCCGCGCGGCCAAGGTCCTGGTCGACCGCGAGATCGAGCTCCCCTGCGGCGTCATCCGGGTGGCTCCCCTCGAGGAGACAGTAGATGGGACGATCGCCTTCCCCACCGCCCAATGGGCAGGCAAGACGGTCGAGGGCCTGAAGCTCCGCTTCGTCCACGGCAAGGTGACCGAGGTCATGGCGACGGCAGGCCGGGAGGCGGTGGAGGAGGAGCTCCAGAAGGGAGGAGAGGCGGCCCGCGCCTTCCGCGAGATGGGCCTCGGCTTCAACCCCGAGTTGGTGGTGCCCGACGCCAGCCCGTGGATCCCCTACTACGGCTACGGCGCCGGGGTGGTGCGGCTCTCGCTCGGCAACAACGAGGAGGTCGGCGGCGCTGTCCGCGGTCCGTACGTGCGCTGGAACTTCTTCGTCGACACGACGGTCAGCGTGGGTGGGCAGGTGTGGGTGAAGGGGGGCAAACTGGTCTTGCCTTAGAGTCCTGAAGGATCGCCGAGACCTCGTTTTGACGCCAGGCGTGCTCTCGCCAGGCCCCCTTGAGCGCGATCTACGGACCGTCGTGCTCTGGAATCGCCGCGACAGCAGGCTGTAAGGTCCCAAATCCTCCGATAGCCCGGCAAAAACCGCTTTTAGGGACGCCAGAGGCTCTTTTGACCTTCGAAAGCAGGTTTTCAAGAGCGTGTAAGCTGTTTCGGG
>JAXDLD010000480.1:0-9849 GCA_034666805.1 Acidobacteriota bacterium | reverse complement strand
TGGTCCGCTTCTGTAGCGAGCCGCGGAGCGATCCCAGCAAAGAGCGTTTCGCCCACCGTCCGGCGACGGTCGCCCCGCCCGACGGCTTAAGCTTCCGGGTGCGGCGGCGCCTGCGGCTGTTGCTGGAGAAGGTATGAGGACGAAGAAGGTTTCGGTCGCCGTCCTCTCCTGGAACGGCCGGCAGCATCTGGAGACCTGCCTCGCCGCGCTCCGGATCCAGGACGACCCCGGGGTCCCCTGGGAGGTGCTGGTCCTCGACAACGGCTCGACCGACGGCACCGCGGAGTGGGTGCGCGCCCACTACCCGGAGGTGCGGCTGATCGCGAGCCCCGTCAACCTCGGCTTCTGCGCCGGCAACAACCGGCTGGTCGCCGCGGCCGCGGGGGAGGCGGTGGCCTTCCTCAACAACGACACCCGCCCCCAGCCGGGCTGGCTCGCGGCGCTCGTCGCGGCCTTTGCCGCCGCGCCGCCCGACGTGGCGGCGGTCTCCGGCAAGATCGTGGACTGGGCGGGGGAGCGGCTCGACTTCGGCCGCGGGGTGATGACCTTCGACGGCCACGCCTTCCAGCTCGATTTCAGGAAGCCGCTCGCCCGGGCCGAGGTGCCCGAGCTGGGCGAGGAGCTCCCCTTCGCCTGCGGCGGCAACATGCTCATCCGCCGGCAGTCGTTCCTGGACGCGGGAGGCTTCGACGAGGACTACTTCGCCTATCTGGAGGACGTCGACCTCGGCTGGCGGCTGTGGGCCGGGGGCGAGCGGATCACCTTCGTGCCGGGCGCGGTCGTCCACCACCGGTCGAGCGCCACGAGCGACCTCCTGGGGCTCTACAACCGCGGCTTCCTCTTCGAGAGGAACGCCTTCCTGACCGCCTACAAGAACTACGAGCCGGGGCTCTGGGAGAAGGTGATGCCGGCTCTCCTCCTCACTTTTCTCGCCCGCACTCAGTCGATGCTCGTGAGCAGCAACCCGGGCGGGGAGACCCTCCGCCTCGACCCCTATGCCGGCCATATCGCCAATACCGCACAGCGGGATGGAACGATCGCCGCACCGGCTCCTCGGGTCTCCGCGGTCCCGCCCCCCGAGCCGCGGACCGTGGCGAACCTGGCGAGGAAGCTCCGCGACTACGGGCCGCGGGAGTTCGCCCGCCGGGGTTTAAGGAAGCTCAGGGAGCAGCTCGCGCCGCCTCGTCCTCCCGCAGGGTCCGCCGCTCCTGCGGCTCCGGCGGCAGTGACCCTGACCGACGAGCGGACGGTCGCCCAGCTCCGCGCCCTCTCCTATCTCCTCGGCAACCTCGACCGCGCCGCCGCCCAGCGCGCGGCGGTCCAGAAGCGCCGCCGCCGCTCGGACCGCGAGATCTTCGCCCGCTTCCCCCCCTACTTAGTCCCCACCTACCCCGGGGACGCCGAGCTTTTCGCCAGCCCCGGCTTCGCCGCCTGGCTGCCCGAGGAGCTGCCGCTGGTGCGCAAGACCCTTCCCGAGATCATGGAGTGGGGATGAGCCCCCTCTGCCTCCCTACTTCGGCCCCAGCTTGACCTGCACCCGCTGCTTCCCCTTCGCGGTGTCGTAGAGGAGGAAGAGCTCGTTGATCCCGGCGGGGATCGGCAGGGCGACCTCGATCAGGACCTCTCTCGGCTTGGGATAGGTGGTCGTCGTGCTCCCGGCCCAGGAGCCGTCGCCCCCGAGGTCGATCGCCTTCGCCTGCGACTTGGCGACCCTCTCGACCGAGCTGCCCGCCTGCTCGCCGACCTCGGAGTAGAAAGCGGAGAACGCCGCGGCCGAGACGGTCACCCGTCCGGGGGCCGGGAGCTTTCCCCGCAGGCTGACGACGACCATCTTCATGCCCTTCTCGAGCTTGACGTCGGTGCCGTCGATCTGGATGCCGTCGACCGCCCGCGCCTCCGTCACCCGTAGATTGAGCTGGGACAGGTCGATGGCCGATGCCGCCGATGTCGCCGATGTCGCTGGAGCGGCGGGTGCCGCCGGAGCTTGGCCGAGCACGATTCGGGG
Source organism: Acidobacteriota bacterium (assembly GCA_034666805.1). Taxonomy (GTDB): domain Bacteria; phylum Acidobacteriota; class Thermoanaerobaculia; order Multivoradales; family UBA5704; genus DASQPA01. Next base: position 7,844 of record JAXDLD010000480.1, on the reverse strand, counting down.
CGCCAGGAGCGCCGCCCCGCAGAGCAAACCCAAAACGACAAATCGCCGCATAGATCCTCCTGCAAAGAGATCGATAGTGGAGGTTAACTATGCAAATTCGATCGGGCTTGTCAAGGCTCGCCCAAAAATCTCGCGATTCGCGCGGGATGAGCCCGGGTGAGGTAGGATTCCCTGGCTCAAGGCTTGAAATACGTGAATCCTCCTTCCGCTGTATCGCCCGCGGCGAAACCCGGCTCGCCGACCCCCTTCGATCCCCAGGCGCGGGACTTCGACCGGCGGGTGGTCCTGACCGAGGCCGACGGCCGGGCGATCGCCGCGGCCGTCATCGAGCTCGCGGCAGTCCGCCCAGGAGAGACGATCCTGGAGATCGGGGCGGGCACGGGGACCATCGGCCGCTGGTTCCTGGAGCGCCCCGAGCGCCCCCTTCACCCCATCCGATATATCGGGCTCGACCTCTCCCGGGGCATGCTGGAGGTCTTCAGGCAGCGCCAGGGAACGGCCCGGGGCCTCGTCCAGGCGGACGGCGCCGCCCCCTGGCCCCTCCCGGCCGGCGCCGCCCGGGCCGTCTTCAGCTCGCGGGCGATCCACCTGCTGCCGCGGGAGCACGTGGTGGAAGAGCTGCTCCGGGTGACGACGCAAGGGGGAGCCTGCCTCCTCGGCTGGGTCGAACGTCCGCCGGAGAGCGTCAAGGGCCGGATGTCGCGCCGGATGCGGGAGCTGATGCGGGAGCGCGGCTTTTCCCCGCGGAGCGCCGGCGGCCGGCGCCTCCTGGAGGCCCTGAGGCAGCGCGGGGCCGAGGAGCTGCCGCGGGCCGTCGTCGTCCGCCGGCCCGCCCGGCACTCGCCGCGGGAGTCGCTGGCGAACTGGCGCGGCAAGGTCGGCCTGGGCGGGGTCGTCCTGCCTCCGGGGGTCCAGGAGGAGATCCTGGCGCGGCTGGAGACCTGGGCGGAGGAGACCTGGGGCGACCTCGAAGCGGTCCAGGAGAGCGAGGAATCCTACGTGCTCGAAGGGGCGCGCCTGCCGGCAACCGGTCAGGAATGACGCGGAGGGACGACAAGACGATGCCCATGGAAGATGGAATGGAAGAAGATGGAATGGAGATGGACGGCCTGCTGACCGAGCTCGGCCAGGCGCTGGTCGAGGGGTCGCTGACCGACGAGGACCTCCTCGCCCGCACGGGCCTGCCGGCGCCGTTCCACATCCTGCCCGAGGCCAACGTCGTCAAGATCGGCGGCCAGAGCTTCATCGACCGCGGGCGGGCGGCGGTCTTCCCCATGATCGAGGAGGTGGTGGCCAACCTCGGCCGCCACCAGATGATCCTCGGCACCGGCGCCGGGACGCGCGCCCGCCAGGCCTACAGCGTCGGCCTCGACCTCGGCATGCCCACCGGCGTCCTCTCCGTGCTCGGCACCTTCGTCAGCATGCAGAACGCCCGCATGCTCTCCTACCTCTTGGCCAAGCACGGCATCCCATTCATCGAGCCGGCCCAGTTCGCCCAGCTCCCTCTCTACCTCGCCGAGCGCGGAGCGGTCATCTTCTTCGGCATGCCCCCCTACATCTACTGGCAGCAGAATCCGGCGGTGGGCCGCATCCCGCCCCACCGCACCGACACCGGCAGCTATCTCGTGAGCGAGGTGCTGGGGACCCGCTCGATGATCTACGTCAAGGACGTCGACGGCCTCTACACCGCCGACCCCAAGAAGGACAAGGGGGCCCGCTTCATCCCCCGCATCACGGTCGCCGAGCTCAAGGCGCTCGACCTTCAAGACGTCGTGGTCGAGCGCGCCGTCCTCGATTTCATGGCGAACGCCTCCATCCGCCGCTCGATCCAGATCATCAACGGCCTGGTGCCAGGCAACCTCACCCGCGCCCTCGAAGGCGAGAGCGTTGGCACCGTCATCACCGCGGATTGACGAGACTATGAGCGAACCGACGAATCTCACACCGGAAGGCGGCCCCAAGCCGCGCCACCACGTCCGCTCGCGCCTCATGCGGGAGAGCCTTCTCGACCGCGGGGTGGAGCGCTCGACCGAGGGCGCGGTCTTCCGCATGCTGCCCGAGGCCCATGTCATCAAGATCGGCGGCCGCTCGATCCTCGACGTCGGGAGAGAGCGGGTCTACCCGGTCGTCGCCGTCCTCGGCGAGTGCCTCAAGAAATGGAAGCTGATCCTCGGCACCGGCGGCGGGGTGCGCACCCGGCACGTCTTCTCGATCGGCATCGACCTCGGGCTCCCCACCGGCGTTCTCGCCCAGCTCGCGGCGGCCGACGCGCTGGGCAACGCCCACATGCTGGGCACGCTCCTCGCGCCCTACGGGGTCGTCGCCATCCCGCCGGAGATCTTCGGCCACCTCCTGCCGCTCTTCATCCACAGCGCGCCGGGGGTGGTGTTCAGCGGCGTCCCCCCCTACTCGCTCTGGGAACACCCGCCGGGGGTGGGCCGCATCCCGCCCCACCGCACGGACGCCGGAGCCTTCCTCTTAGCCGAGTGCTTCGGCTGCAAGAGCCTCACCCTGGTCAAGGACGTGGACGGCCTCTACGAAGCCGACCCCAAGCTCGAACCGGACGCCGCCTTCATCCCCGAGATCAGCGTCTCCGAGCTGCGCCAAAAGGGGTTACGCACGATCCCCTTCGAGCCCGTCCTCCTCGACCTCCTGGACAACGCCCGCCTCCTCGACCGCTTCCAGATCGTCAACGGCTGCGCACCGGAGCGCATCCAGGCGGCGCTCGAAGGCAAACACGTGGGCACGATCGTACATCGGGAATAAAAAAGGAGAAGTCACACCGTGACTGTACAGAAATTGTTGCCGGCCCTCACCCTCACCCTCATTCTCGCCGCGCTGCTGCTCGGCACCGGCGCCGCCCAGGCCAAGGAGTGCTCCTCCGCCCCGCCCTGCGCGGCGCAGGTGGCGCAGGGCGAGGAGCTCTGTTCGATCCCGGAGATCCCCGCCAAGGATCACCTGCTCAGCACGACCTTCCGCGTCAAGCTGCTCGACGAGTGCGTGCCGGTGTTGCAGAGCGACAACACCTGGAAGAACGTGCCGACGAAGCTGCGGACGTACGAATACACCGATCCCAAGACCGGCCACACCCGCTCGGGCTTCCCCGGGCCACTCCTGCGGCTCCACAAGCCGGCGACTCCCGCCGCCAAGGGGGACCGGCTGGAGGTCAAGCTGGTCAACGACCTGGAACCCGACTCGCACGACGGCTGCAACTCCGCCTGCCCGGCGACGACCGTCTGCCCGGACAAGAGCAAGCTCCCCGATCCCACGAAATGTCCGGGGAACAACGACTCCCTCTGCTGCTGCTGGGCCAACCTCGTCCAGCAGGAGGTCGGGTCGCTCAACTGCTACCATGGCGACAACGTCACCAATCTGCATTTCCACGGCACCCACGTCTCTCCCCAGCCGCCGCAGGACTACGCCCTCCTCGAGCTGCGGCCGAAGCCGAAGGCCGGCACGACGGATCCCCACGCCGGGCACGCCGAGGGCATCGTGGCCTACGGCGAGTACCAGTACAAGGTCGACCCTCTACCCTGGGATCAGGCCGAGGGCACCCACTGGTACCATCCGCACAAGCACGGTTCCACGTCGATCCAGGTCGCCAACGGCATGGCCGGCCCCCTGGTGATCGAGGGTCCCTTCGACGAGTGGCTGCGGAACTACTACCGGCCGTCGCCCGGCGTCCAAACGGCGCTCGTCGAGAAGATGATCGCCATGCAGCAGATCAACCAGACGCCGAACTTCTACACCGTGCCGGCCAAGGCCCCGGCCATCCTCATCAACGGCCAGGTCAACCCCAAGATCACCGTGCAACCCGGGGAGGTGCAGCGCTGGCGCATCGTCAACGCCACCATGCAGTCCTCCTCCCAGGTGACGATCGCGTTCCCCCCGGGTTCGGAGGTCCGCCAGATCGCCATGGACGGCATCCGCTTCGGGCGGGAAAACTATAAAAAGCAGCCGCTGTTCGATTCCAACGACCCCAATGCCAAGTCTTTCCAGATCTCGCCCGGGAACCGGGCGGACTTCCTCGTCAAGGCGCCGCTCGCCAAGGGGACCTATCTGCTGACGGAGCACGTCACCGCCAACCTCGGACAGGAGGCCCGGCAGCGGATCGACCGCAGCGAGCTCCTGGAGGCGAGGGTGGCCAAGGCGCCCGAGCCGCCGCTCTTCACTCTCGTGGTCGCGGAGCCGAAGCTCGAAAAGGGGGTCCTTCGGGCGCCGACGCCCAAGGGCCTCCCCACCCCCGAGGAGTGGCCCGATTACGGACCGAATGACCAATACCTGAGAAACATCACGGACGAAGAGGTCAAGGGCCAGGAAGAGCAGCACATGCTCTTCAGCATGAGCGAGCCGACGCAGAGCCCGAAGCAGCGGTTCTTCATCAACAACACGCAGTTCGATCCCAAGTGCGTCAACGTCACCATCCCGCTCGACACCGCCGAGCAGTGGATCGTCCAGAACAGCAGCGGGCCGCAGCACCCCTTCCACATCCATACCAACCCGTTGCAGATCCGCGAGCTGGGGACGGTGCTCAACGGCAAGCTCACCCCGTTCGTCCGCTACGACCCTCCGGTCTGGCAGGACACCGTCTACCTGCCCGCGGTCAACGCCAAGTGGGACATCGTCACCGGCCCGATCGCGGACTACGCGGAGGCGCAGAAGAAGTGCCCGGCGGTCTGCACCGCGGCCAACGGCGGCCTCTGGAACGACAACCCGAAGAACAACAACTGGGGGAGGTCCATCTCACCCACGAAGGCGGTGTGCAGCTGCAAATACACCGGGAACGGCTACGCTCTTTTCCGCAGCCGCTATGAGGATTTCACGGGCCAGTTCGTGCTCCACTGCCACTTCCTGGGGCACGAGGACCGCGGCATGATGTTCTCCGTCCAGACGATCTGTCCCGACAAGAAACCGGATCAGTTCGGCAAGGCGCGGACGGACGGCAGGCCGGAGTGCAGCGGGGAGCTGATCCAAGCGCCCCCGCGGTGCGCGCCGCCGACCGCGCCGGCCGCCACCGCGTCGAACGAGTAGGCCTTGCAGCCGGGGAGGGTTCCCTCCGGGGAGCCCTCCCTTTCGCCGCCCTCCGCGCGTAGGATGCTCCCGTGCCCATCGAGCCCTCCCGCGAGCCGGCCGCCTCCCTCCGCGGGGTCGTCCGACGCTATCCCTCCTCTTCCCTCTCCAGTATCGAGGCCCTCTCCGGCGTCGACTTGGACCTGCCGCGCGGCGCCGTCACCGCCCTCCTGGGAGTCAATGGGGCGGGAAAGACGACGCTTCTGCGCCTCTTGGCCGGGCTCCTGCCGCCCTCCGCGGGAGAGCTGTCGGTCCTCGGCTGCGAGCAGCCGGCCGCGGCCGGCCCGCGGCGCTCGCGGGCGCTCCGCCGGCGGCTCTCCTACGTCCCCCAGGAGCTCGCTCTCGACCCCGAGATGACCGGCCGGGAGACCCTCGCCCTCTTCGCCACTCTCCATGGGGTCGCCTGGCGGGAGCGGGGCCGGCGGGTCAACGCTCTCGCCCAGGCCTTCGGAACCCTGGGGCCCCTGGGACGGCCGGTCGCCGCCTGGTCCGGCGGCCAGAAGCGCCGGCTTCACCTGGCCGCCGGGATGCTCCACGATCCCGAGCTCCTCCTCCTCGACGAGCCGACCGCGGGCCTCGACGTCCCGGGCTGTGATTTCCTCTGGGCGGAGCTGGCGCGCCGGGCCCGGGCGGGCGCGGCCGTGGTGGTCGCGACTCACGACCTCCCGGCGGCGGAGCGTCAGGCGGATTTCGTGGTGATCCTCGATCGCGGCCGGGTCGCCGCCGCCGGCACGCCGGGAGAGCTGGCCGCCGGGGCCGCTCCGCCGACTCTCCTCGCAGCCTTCCGCAGCGCCACCGGCAGGGAGCCGGACCCGCCCGCTCCCGGAACGGGCGGCGGCGGTGGCGACGGTAGGAGGCGCGGTTGAGGGAGGGGCTCGACGTCCTCCGCTCGGTGGCCTGGCGCACCTGGGTGGTGACCCTCCGCCGCCCGGTCGTCCTCACCTTCTCCCTCGGCCAGCCCCTCCTCTGGATGCTCTTCTTCGGCTTCCTCTTCCAGCGTTTCCCATTGGCCGACCTCCCTCCCGGCCTCTCCTACCTCGACTTCCTGGCCCCGGGGGTGAGCGTCATGACCGTCCTCTTCGGCGCCTCGCAGTCGGGGATCGGCTGGGTGCGCGACCTCCAGACCGGGTTCCTGCCGCGCCTGCTCCGCACCCCGGCGTCCCCGGCGGCGATCCTCGCCGGGAAGCTCCTGGCCGACGTGGCGCGCCTCCTCCTCCAGGCCCTGGCGGTGCTCGTCCTCGCCCTCCTCCTGGGTGCCCGTCTGCGCCTCGCCCCCGGCGCGGCGGCCTTAGGGCTCGTCTGTATCGCCCTCTTCGGCCTCGCTTTCGCCTCTCTCTCCTGCGCCCTCGCCCTCCGCGCCCGGGCCCAGGAGGCCATGGCCACCTTCGTCCACCTCGTCAACCTCCCCCTCCTCTTCACCTCGACCGCCTTGGTTCCCCGCCGCCAGATGCCCGGCTGGCTCGCGGCTCTCTCACGAATCAATCCCCTGACCCTGACCGCGGACGCCTGGCGCGGCGCCCTCCTGCTGGGAGAGAGCCCCTCCTGGCAACGCGCGCTCCTCCCCCTGGCGGCCTTGGCCGCCCTCCTCTTCGCGCTCGCTTTAAGCCAGATACGGCGGGCGGCCCAGGAGCGCTAGGCCGGCGCGCCCAAGGTACACTCCCCATCCAGCATGCCCCTAGTTCTCCGGCCCCCCGCCAGCCTCTCGCTGGACCTGGACAACCTCTGGTCCTATTTGAAGATCCACGGGGACCCCGGCTGGGAGGCCTTCCCCTCCTATCTGAACCTGGTCGTCCCCCGCATCCTGGCCTTTCTCGCCACGCGCGGGCTCCGGATCACCTTCTTCGTCGTCGGCCAGGATGCCGCCCTCCCGGAGAACGGGGAGGCTCTCGCGTCCATCGCTGCTTCGGGGCACGAGATCGGGAATCACTCGTTCCGGCACGAGTCGTGGCTCCATCTCTACTCCGAAGCGGAGCTCGAGGAGGAGCTGACGCGGGCGGAGGAGGCCATCGAGCGGTCGACCGGGAGGCGGCCCGTGGGGTTCCGCGGGCCGGGCTTCAGCCTTTCCGCTGCGACCCTCGCCGTCCTCACCCGGCGGGGATACCGGTACGACGCGAGCACCCTGCCGACGTTCCTGGGACCGCTCGCGCGGGCCTACTACTTCCGGACCGCCGGCCTGACTGCGGAAGAGCGGCGGCAGCGGAGCGTCCTCTTCGGCAGTTGGAGCGAGGGGCTGCGGCCGATCCGGCCGTACCGCTGGCGGGTGGGAGAGGAGCGGCTGGTCGAGGTCCCGGTCACGACGATGCCGCTCCTGCGGACGCCCATTCATCTGAGCTACGTGCTCTACCTGGACCTCGTCTCGCCGGCGCTCGGCCGGCTCTACTTCAACATCGCGCTCCGGCTCTGCCGCCTGGCCGGAGTGCAGCCCTCGATCCTCCTCCATCCGCTCGACTTCCTGGGCTGCGACGACACGGACGCGCTCTCCTTCTTCCCCGCCATGCGCCGGCCGAGCGCCTGGAAGCTCGCCCGGGTGAGCGAGCACCTGGCCGCCCTAAAGAAGCGGTTCGAGGTGGTGGGTCTGGGAGAGCACGTCGAGCGCCTGGAGCGGAGCGCCCGGCTCCCCGAGCGGGAGCCGGCCTTCGCAAGGAGATGAATTGCCAGGTCTGCAATGGACCGATGCGGCCCCTCTTCATCCAGCATCTCTATTGGATCTGCGGTTGTGTCGAATGCGGTCACCGGTCGGCGGACCTGAGAAATCCGTCGGGCCACGTCGAGCG
>JAXDLD010000479.1:0-4176 GCA_034666805.1 Acidobacteriota bacterium | reverse complement strand
CGGGGTGGTGAGCGACGAGCTGAGCTGCGACGTGCTGGCCCTGGGGCTCGTCCCGGAGGGTGGCGGTCTCGTAGGCGACGCGCTCCGCTCGCTCGCCGCGGCCGGCGAGCCGGTCCGCCTCACCCTTCGCCAGCTCGCCGCCCTCGGTCCCGCCTTTCCCGCCGAGCTCCGGGTCCGGGTGTGCGAGAACCCGGTCGTCGTAGCCGCCGCGGCGGACCGCTGGGGCCCCGCCGCCCGCCCCCTGGTCTGCGTCGGTGGCCAGCCGAGCCAGGCCGCCCGCCGTCTCCTCGGCGATCTCGTCACCCGGGGCGCCCAACTCCTCTATCACGGCGACTTCGACTGGCCCGGACTGCGGATCGCCAGCGGGCTTAGAGAGAGCCTGCCGTTCACCCCCTGGCGTTTCGGCGCCGCCGACTATCGGCGCGCCCTCGCGGCAGGAGCGGAGGGCCCGCCGCTCACAGGAGAGCCGGTCGTGGTCGCCTGGGACGCAGACCTCCCGGCGGCGATGGCAGCGGCGGGCGTGGCGGTCGAGGAAGAGGCCGTGCTGGACGAGCTGGTCGGCGATCTGGGCCCGGAGGGATTCAATCGCGGGCGGGATTAGCGTGCGCACTACACCCCTCCCACATACGGGCACGCGGGTCGATGCTACACTTCATTTCATGCCGAGGACCAAGGAAACCGTCCATGCCCTGTTGGATCGCCTGCCGGACGACTGCCGTCTCGAGGATGTCCTCTATCAGCTCTACGTGATCCAGTCCGTGGAGCGTGGTAGGGAGGATGCGCGTGCCGGACGTGTGACTCCTCATGACCAGGTAGCCGCAGACCTCAGGCAGCGATGGCAGACCGGCCACGGTCGGTAGTTTGGGCTCAGGCAGCGCGCGAGCAGCTCGACGAGATCATCGAGTACATCGCCGAGGACTCGCTTGACGCGGCGCTCAGGGTCCTCGACCGCATCCTGGCAACCGCCGAGTCTCTCTCCCGCCTCGCCCATCGTGGGCGCGTCGTGCCTGAAATCCAGGACGGGAAGGTGCGTGAGCTCTTCGTCTTCAGCTATCGGCTCATGTACGAGCTGTATGGTGACGAGGTGCAGATTCTGAGCGTCATCCACAGCGCGCGCGACTTCCCGGCTTGGCTGGAACGGCATGGCCGCCCAACCCGTCGCTAAAGGCTACCCTCCAGAGCCCTTCCCCAAATACCGCATCACCAAAAGCGTCCGATCATCCTGCGGCGGCTCGCCCTGCACATGCCGCTCGATCGCGGCCAGCAGCCGGTCGCGGACCACGGTTGGAGAGGCTACCGGGCCTCGCAACGCCTCGACCACCGCGTCGTACCCGAAGACGTCGTCCGCCCCGTTGGTCGCTTCGATCAGGCCATCCGAGAGCCAGACCAGGGTGTCGCCGCTCTCCAACGGTACGGTCCGCTTGCCGTAGGTCTTCCCCATGCCGCCGAGCGGCGAGCCGGGGAGGAGGATCTCCTCAACCTGCCCGCCTCGCAGGAGATAGGTGGGGGGGTGGCCGGCGTTGGTCACCGTGAGCGTCCCCGCCCGGAAATCGAGGAGGGCCAAGGTCGCGGTGACGAAGAAGCGGGTCCTTGTGTCGGAGCGGACCACGGCGTCCAGCCTCGCTAGGATCTTCTCCGGGTCGTCCTCCTCCTGGACGAGGATCAGGAGAGCCGCCTTGATCATCGCCATCCGGAGGCCGGTCGAGAGGCCGTGCCCGGAGACGTCGGCGATGATGACCGCGAGCCGGCTCTCGTCCAGGCGTAGGATGTCGAAGTAGTCGCCGCCGATCGCCGCGCTGGGCTCGAAGAGGCTGGCGAACTCGACCGCGCCGCCCGAGGGGAGGTTCCCGGGGATCAGGCTCTTCTGGAGCTCGCGGGCGATCTGCAGCTCCTTCTCCAGGGCCTCCTTCTGGGCCGCGGTGGCGACTAGCGCCTCCAGGTTGCCGGCCATCTGGTTGAAAGAGAGATGGAGCTCGCCCACCTGGTCCCGGCGCTTGACCGGGATGCGCACCGTGAAGTCGCCCCGGCGCACCGCTTCGGTCGCCCGGCTCATCCGGTTGACCGCCCGCGAGAGGCCGAAGATCATGAAAATCGCCATCCCCAGGGCCGCGACGTAGACGTCGAAGAGGAGGAAGGCGAGAGCGAAGAGCGCTCCCCAGGCGGCGGTATCGACCTCGGCCGAGCTCGAGAAGAGGTGGCGGAGAAGCATGCGCGGGGTGCTCCGCAGGGTGACATCCACTTGCGTCGCGACCGGCTTGCCGGCTTCGATCCGGCGCTCTTCGCCCGCGATCTCCCCCCACCAGAGGAGCGGTGAGTCCCAGAGCCGTTGACCCTGGGAGCGCTTCTTGAAGAACCGCTCGGCATCCCCCGCCGTGCGCTCGCGGTGGATGCGGAGGGGAATGTTGCGCGAGCGGAACAGCTGCACGTGGAGGACACGGCCGGCTTCGGCCTCGTCGGGGCGGACCATCTCGACCCAGACTCCGCTCCGCTCGCTGAGCGCCGCCTCGAGGTGGCCGGCGTAGAGGGCGACGACCCCCACCCCCTCCGTTCCGGAGGCGTTGCCACGCTTGGCGAGGGCGGCCAGGGTGGGGGAGCCGTCCGGGAGGGAGAGGAAGGGGGCCAGGGTCTCGCGCTTTTCGTTGGCCCCCCCCGGACCGCTGGCGAGAGCCTCCGGCCAGGCCGCCGGGGTGCGCGGGTCGCCCGCCACCCGCCGGCCGCTCCGGTAGTAGCCGAAGACGACGTCCGACGCGGTCGGGGAGGGGGCGGAGCCCGGCGGCTTCCCCGTGCGGGCGAAGTCTTCCAGGCGTGCGTCGGCGAGGGCCTGCACCTCGCCCTGGAGGCCGCGGGTGACGTCGCGGAAGAGGTGCCCCATGAAGAAGCCGGCCAGGATGTAGGCCCCGACCAGGAGGAGGAGGAGGACCATGGGGATCGGCAGGACGCCGATCAGGAAGTAGGAGAGGGCGAGCCGCCTTCCCACCTTGAAGAGGAAGCGCTGGAGGACGCGCCAGGCGAAGACGAGCAGAAGGAGCACGACGGCGCCGGCGAGCAGCACCTTGGAGATCGTCGAGAGGTAGGCGACCTCGGTCACCGCCCCCGCGAAGAGCGCGGCGAAGGCGAGGGTCAGGGCCAATCTCTTCTGGAATCGCGCGTTTTTCACGGCCGGCTGGGGACGGCAACCCAAGGAGGCGCCCGGAGGAGTCTACGATGTCCGGGGGGCGAGGGTTTCGCGCGCCCCCGTTTGGTGGCCTGAGCGGAGTTGCATAGAATGCCGACGAAAAGGAGACTACCCGTGTCGAGGATCCCACGTTTCCAGGAGCACTTGAAGACCGGCTTCACCGGTGAGGCCGCGAGCGCCGCCCGCTTCCGTGCCTATGCCGCCCAGGCGACCGCCGACGGCCTGCCCAACCTGGCGCGGGTCTGGCTCGACCTCGCCGCCGCCAAGGACCAGCTCGCGATCTCGCTCCTCGAGGCCTCCGGGCAGATCCGCGGCAAGGACACCGACATCGCCTCCGCCATCTCCGAGGAGCGCTACGAGAACGACATCCTCTACCCGAAGATGATCCGCGACGTGGCCGAGCCGGTCGCCGACGTCTTCCTGAAGCTCGTCGCCACCCAGAAGGAGCACCTGCGCCGTCTGGAAGCCATTCGCGAAAGCCTGAACGCCTCGAAAGGCGACGTGGCGCTGCCGGCCGAGGTGGAGAAGGGCTCGCCGGCGCAGAACGCCGAGCGCTCGTAAAGCCCGACCCTTAGATCCCCGCGCTCAGAATCCGGCGCTCTAGAACCCCGTTGGCCGCTCGCCGGCGACTCCGAAGGCGCGCTCCAGCGCCACCCCGGCGCGGCCGAGGGTGCCTTCGTCGAAGAGCCGCCCGATCAGGGTGATTCCGTGCGGGACCCGCCGCTTGGGCGAGAACCGCGGCAGCGGATGCGCCGGGTCGGGCGCCCAGTCGCTCCGGGCCTCCCCAACCTCGATGAAGCCGGCGCGGAGCGTCAACGAGGGGTGGCCGGTGAAGTTGGAGATCGTGAGCATCTCGTCCCGCAGCGACGGCACGAGGAGCAGGTCGACCTCCCGGAACAGGCGCGCCATCTCCAGCGCCACCTTCCGCCGCAAGCGATCCGCCTGCACGAAATCCACCGCCGAGAGGAAGCGCGACTGGCGGAAGGTGTTCGGCCAGGCAT
>JAXDLD010000478.1:0-4578 GCA_034666805.1 Acidobacteriota bacterium | reverse complement strand
CCCCGCCCCCCCCCGGGGCCCCGGCGCCGCCGGCCACGGCCTCACCCGCCGTCGTCACCACGCTGTACTCCGACGGCCCGTAGTGGTTCATCAGCCGGAAGGGCGAGCCCGCGGCCGGCGCGCGTTGCAGCCGGTCGCCCCCCGTCAACAGGGCGCGTAGCTGGCAGCCGAGCCCCGCCGGAACCCCGGACTCGAGCACCGCCTCGGCGAGCGGCGTGGGCAGGAAGGCGAGCGTCACCCCTCTCTCGGACCATAGCCGCACCACCGCCGCGGCCGAGAACCGCGCTTCGCCCTCGACCAGGTGGACGCTCGCCCCGCTCGCCAGGTAGGGCCACAGCTCCCAGACCGAGGCGTCGAAGCCCGGGCTGGCGACGAGCGTCGCCCGGTCCTCGGCGCCCACCGCGTAGAGCGAGCAGTGCCAGCCCACCAGGTTCGCCAGGCCGCCGTGACGCAGGGCGACCCCTTTCGGACGCCCGGTCGAACCCGAGGTATAGATGACGTAGGCGAGGCTGTCCGGGCCGAGAAAGGGCAGGGGCTCGCGCTCCAGGGGCGCCCCGCCGGCCGGGCCGGTCTCGTCGAGGCAGAGCACGGTGGCCTGGGAGGCCGGCAGCAGACCGGCGAGAGCCCGCTCCGTGAGGATCACGGGCGGCCGCGCGTCGGCGAGCATGAAGGCCAGCCGCTCCCCGGCGTAGGCGGGATCGAAGGGGACGTAGGCACCGCCTGCCGTGAGGACCGCCAGGATCGCCACCACGCGCGCCGGCGTCGCCCCCAGGCAGATCGCCACCGGCACCTCCGGCCCCACCCCGAGCGCCCGCAGGCGGCGGGCGAGCCGGCCGGCCTGCCGCGCCAGCTCGCCGTAGGTCAGCGTCTCCCCCGCGGCGGTGACCGCCGGCGCCCACGGCCGGAGCCGCGCCTGCTCGGCGAAACGCTCGTGGACCAGACGGCCCACCCCGCCAACCGTGTCGTTCCACTCGCGGAGGATCTGCGCCCGCTCCGCCTCGCCGAGGAGCGGCAGCTCCGAGACCCGCTGCTCGGGGCGCTCGACCACCCCCGCGAGCAGCACCTCCAGCCACCCGAGCAGCCGCGCGGCTGTCGGCCGCTCGAAGAGGTCCAGGCTGTACGAGAGGCTCCCGCCGAGCCTCTCCCCCTGCTCGGCGAGCGACAGGGTGAGGTCGAACTTCTCCGTCCGGCTGTCGAGCCCCGCCGGCTCGGCGGTGAGGCCCGGCAGAGCGAGCCGCGGCAGCGGAGCGTTCTGGAGCGCCAGCATCACCTGGAAGAGAGGCGAGTAGGCGAGGCTACGCCGTGGCGCGACCGCCTCGACCAGCTTCTCGAACGGCAGGTCCTGGTGCGCGTACGCCCCCAGGGTGGTCTCCCGCACCTGCCCGAGCAGCATCCCCAGCGCCGGGTCCTCGCCGGAGTCCACCGGCAGCGGCAGGGTGTTGACGAAGAAGCCGATCAGACCCTCCGTCTCCAGGCGGGTACGGTTGGCGACCGGCGAGCCCACCACCACTTTGCCCTGGCCGGAGAGACGCCCGAGCAGTGCTCCGAAGCCCGCCAGGAGGAGCGTGAACGGCGTCGCCCCGCGCGAACGGGCGAGCGCCGCGAGTCCTTGAGAGAGCCCGGCCGGGAAGATCACCGGCAGGCTGCCTCCGCGCAGGCTCTGCACCGCCGGCCGTGGCTGGTCGGCAGGCAGCTCGACCACCTCGGGAGCCCCGGCCAGCCGCTCCCGCCACCAGGCGAGCTGCCGGGAGAGCACCTCTCCCGACAGCCACTGCCGCTGCCAGACCGCGTAGTCCGCGTACTGGACCGGGAGAGCCGGCAGGACCGGGAGGCGACCCGCCGCGAACGCTCCGTAGGATTCCCCCAACTCGCGGACGAGGACCCCCATCGACCAGCCGTCCGAGATGACGTGGTGCAGGTTGAGGACGAACAGGTGCGCCTCGGGACCCAACCGCAGGAGCAGCGCCCGGAGGAGCGGGCCGGCCGTCAAGTCGAAGGGACGCCGGGCCTCCTCGGCCGCCAGACGCCCCGCCTCGGCGGTAAGATTGCCGAGATCCACCACCGGAACCGGGAGGTCCAGGGCCGGCGCGATCACCTGGACGGGCCCCTCGACACCTGGCCGGAAGGTCGTCCGCAGCGTCTCGTGCCGGCGCACGATCTCGCCCAGGGCCGCCGCCAGGGCCGCCCCGTCCAGCCGACCCGAGAGATGCAGGGCCACCGGGATGTCGTAGGCCGCGCTTCCCGGCTCGAGCTGGTCCAGGAACCACAGCCGCTCCTGGGAGAAGGAGAGGGGCAGTGGGGCCGTCCGTGGCACCGGCCGGATCGCCGGTGCTTCGAGCCCCAGGCCGGCCGCCAGCGCCCGCTCGGCCAACGTGGTGAAGCCCGCGAGGGTCGGGCTCTCGAACACCGCCTTGAGCGGCATCTCCACCCCGAACGCCTCCCGCACCTTCGACACCAGCCGGGTCGCCAGCAGCGAGTGACCCCCGAGGTCGAAGAAGCCGTCCCTACCGGCAATCCCGCCGGCCGCGATCCCCAGCACCTCCGCCCACAGCCCCGCCATCACCTCCTCGGCCGGGGTCCGCGGCGGCCTCTCCTGGCCTCCCACCGGGGCCTCCGGCGCCGGCAGCGCCTGGCGGTCGACCTTGCCGTTCGCCGTCAGCGGCAAGGCCGGCAGGGAGACGAAGACCGCGGGCACCATGGGTTCCGGCAGGCGCTCCCGCAGGTAACCCTTGAGGTCCACCCCCGCCGCGCCCACGACATACGCCACCAGTCGCCGCTCCCCAGGGCGGTCCTCGCGCACCACGACGACCGCCTGCCGGACCGCGGGGTGGGCCGCGAGCGCCGCCTCGACCTCGCCGGGCTCGATGCGGAAACCGCGGATCTTGACCTGCCGGTCCAGGCGCCCCAGGAACTCCAGCCGCCCGTCCGCCCGGAAGCGTGCCCGGTCCCCCGTCCGGTAGACCAGCGCGCCCGCGCGCCCGGAGAGGGGGTCGGGGGTGAACCTCTCCGCCGTCAGGTCCGGCCGGCCCCAGTATCCTCGGGCCAGGCCATCTCCTCCCGCGACCAGCTCCCCGGCGACCTCCACCGGCACCGCCCGGCCCTCCCCGTCCACGACCGCAACCTCCGTATTGGCGATCGCCCGGCCGATCGGCACCGCCGGCCCGGAGAACCCCGCCTCCACCCTCTCGCAGCAGGTGAAGGTCGTCCCTTCCGTCGGCCCGTAGCCGTTGATCAGCCGCGTCCCGGGGAGCCCCTTTACTGCCCGCTCGACGAGCACCGGCGACAGCGCGTCGCCCCCGGCCAGGAGCTGCCGCACGGACGTCAGGCCGGCCAGGTTCCGCTCCACCATCTCGTGGAAGAGACCCGCCGTCAGCCAGAGCGTCGTCACCCCGTGCCGGCCGAGGGTCTCCCCGATCTCGGCCAGGCTCAGGGCCCCGTGAGCGGGGATCACCAGCCGTCCCCCGTTGAGGAGCGCTCCCCAGATCTCGAAGGTAGCGGCATCGAAAGCGGCCGGCGCGAGTTGGAGGAAGACCTCCTCCGGACCGAACCGCGCGTAGCCGGCACCGCGCACCAGCCGCACCACCCCGCGGTGGGTCACCGCCACCCCCTTGGGCGCGCCGGTCGAGCCCGAGGTGAACATGACGTAGGCCAGGCTCTCCGCTGCCGGTCGCGCGGCAGCAGAGAGAGGCTCCGGAGCGGGCGCCGAGCGGCCACCACGGTCGAGGAGCACGACCCAGGCAGCATGATCGGGGAGGCGACCGAGCAGCTGCTCTTGGGTGAGGAGCACCGGCACCTCGGTCGCCGCCAGGAGCCCGGCCAGGCGCTCGGCAGGATGGCCGGGGTCGAGCGGTACGTAGGCCCCCCCGGCTTCGAGGACGGCGAGGGTCGCCACCACCATGGCGGGCGAGCGCTCCAGGAAGAGGCCCACCGGCACCTCGGGGCCCACCCCCAGGCCGCGCAGACGGGCGGCCAGCCGCAGCACCCGGGCGGCGAGCTCGCCATAGCTCAGGCTCTCCTCGCCGCCGACCAGGGCCACCGCGTCCGGCGCGTTCGCCGCCTGCTCGGCGAAGAGATCCGGGAGCGTGCTCTCCCGGGGATATCGGCTCCTCTCCCCCCGCCATTCCTGGATCTGTTGCCGCTCGGCTGGCGAGAGGAGAGGCAGCTCCGACAGGAGGCCCTCCGGGGTTGCCACGGCCCCCGTGAGCAGCCGTTCGAAGGCGCCCGCCCAGCGCAGGATGGTCGTGCGGTCGAAGAGGTCCGTGGCGTACTCCAGACCTCCCGCCAGTCCGGAAGAGCCGGGGATGAGGGAGAGCGTCAGGTCGAACTTGGCGGTGCCTCCCGGGTTCGTCAGGGGCTCCATCCGCAACCCGGGGAGCGTGAGAGGCCCGAGCGGCGCGTTCTGGAGCGCGAGGACCACCTGGAAGAGCGGCGCATGCCCCAGGCTGCGCCCGGGAGCCAACGCTTCCACCAGCTTCTCGAACGGCACGTCCTGGTGGGCATAGGCTCCCAAGGTCGTCTCCCGCACCGCCGCGATCAGGGCGCCGAAGGAGGTCCGCGCTCCGGGCTCGACCCGCAGGG
>JAXDLD010000477.1:0-11497 GCA_034666805.1 Acidobacteriota bacterium | reverse complement strand
GCGCGAAAGGGAGATGGTCCTCCCGGACCCAAGGCCATCTGGATCGGCCTTCAGCGCACCCGAGACTTTGTCATCGCCATCGAGGCATTCGACAATCTCGCTTAGATGTGTGTAAGAGCATGCTCCTTGCCTCCCCCTGATCCAACCACCGCCCGCCCAGGGGGGAGGGACGCGAGATCGGGAGGAAGGCGGCGAGACCGCCGGCCTGCTGGCGACGACTGCCAGCCGGGCCGGCAGCGACCTCGGTCGGGGCCTGGGCGTGCGGTCCCTACACCCGCATCAGCACCGACCCCCAGTGCAGCCCGGCGCCCAGCGCGGTGAAGGCGACCAGGGAGCCTTCGGGGGCCTTGCCTTCCTGGCGCGCCTCGTGGAAGGCGATGGGAAGGGTGGCGGAGGTGGTGTTGCCGTATTTCTGAATGTTGTTGTGGACCTTCTCGTTCGGCAGCTTCATGGCCTTCTGCGCCGCCTCGTTGATCCGCAGGTTCGCCTGGTGCATGACGAGGAGGTCGAGGTCGTCGAGCGTATAGCCGCAGCGGGTGAGCACCTCGCGGGTCACCTCGGGCATCCGGGTCACCGCCAGCTTGAACACCGCCTTGCCGTCCATCACCGGCACGGTCTCCGCCTTCTGGATCATCTCGCAGGTGACGAAGGGGCGCCGCTTCGAGCCCAGGCCGGGGACGTGCAGGATGTCCATGTGATTGCCGTCGCCGTAGAGGGCGGAGGTCAAGATGCCGCGGGCCGGATCGTCGCCGGCCTTGAACACCATGGCCCCGGCGCCGTCGCCGAAGAGCACCAGGAGGTGGCGGAACTTCGAGTTCCAGGTGAAATCCTCCTCCGAGAGCGGCCCGGGGTCGCGGCCGTGGAGGACCTCGAAGGTGCGCTCCGAGAACGGCATGAGCGAGGTGTGGACGTCGGTGCCGACTAAGAGCACGGTCTTCGCGATGTTGCTCCGGATGAGGGCGTCGACCACCTGCAGGCCGTAGGCGAAGCCGGCGCACTGCTGGCGGATGTCGAGCGCCGGCCGCGCCCCGATCCCCAGCTTCTGCTGGACGAGCGTGCCGGTGCCGGGGAAGTAGTGGTCGGGGGTCATGGTGGCGCAGACCAGGTAGTCGATCTCCTCGGCCGCCACCCCGGCGTCCGCGAGAGCCGCCCGGGCCGCCTCGGCCCCGAGGTCGGCCGAGCCCACCCCGGCGTCGACGTAGTAGCGGGTGACGATGCCGCTCCGCTCCCGGACCCAGTCGTCGCTGGTCTCGATGATGCGGGCCAGCATGTTGTTGTCGATCTGGTGAGGCGGGATAGCGATCCCGGTCCCCGCGAGCACGGCGCGGACCTCGCTCATGGTTCCTCTCCTCGTAAAAAAGGCTGCAAGGGATTCAAGGGATGGGGTTCAATGGCGCCCCCCGGGCGAGCGCACGCGCAGGCGCGGGTCGAGCCGCCCGGGGATGTAGAAGACGGTCAGGTCGCCGCGCTTCATGAAGCGGTAGACGGGGGAGGGCGGGCGGCCGGTCAGGCCCGCGGGGGCGTTGAGGGCGTATTTCCAGACCTCGATGGGCGGCGCCCCGGAGGCCGGCGGCACCTCGAAGTCGATCGTCTGCGGCTTGCCGTAGAGGACGTAGATCGTCCCGCGGTCGGTCCGCCGGCCGAGGAAGCCGGACTCCGTGTAGAGCCGGTCAGCCTCGGCGCCGCGCTCCTCGAAGGTCTGGAGGACGGCGTTCTCGGAACGCCCCTTGGGGTTGCGGCGGGCCCAGAACTGCTCGATGAACGACTCGGCCGCCTTGTCTTCCTTGAGCGCCAGGTAGGCCGCGACCTCGTCTTTCGTGGCGAGGTAGGCGATCGGGCCGACCAGCCACTGCGAGTAGTCCGGTCCGAGGGCGGGGTTGGTCAGCTCGGCCAGGTTGTGCTCCACCCCCGGCAGGTGGCCGCCGCCACCGCTGGCGCAGCCGGCGAGGGCGACGCCCAGAACGAGCGCCGCGAGGGCGAGGGCCCGGAGCCTAGTGCCGGCGCAGGAGGTCAAGGAACTCTTCCCGTACGGGTTTCTGGTGGAAGATGCCGCGGAGCGCCGAGGTGACGGTGAGCGCCCCCGGTTTCTTGACTCCGCGCATCTCGACGCACAGGTGGCGGGCCTCGATGACGACCATGGCCCCCAGGGGCTTGAGCTTCTCCTCGAAGTAGGTCACCACCTGCTCGGTCAGCCGCTCCTGGAGCTGCGGCCGCTTGGCGTAGAACTCCAGGATGCGCGCGAACTTCGAGAGCCCGAGGATGCGGTCGCGCGGGATGTAGGCGATGTGCGCGTGGCCGTAGAAGGGGACCAGGTGGTGGGCGCACATGGAGTAGAAGGGGATCTGGGTCTCCATCACCATGTGGCTGTAGCCCTCCTCGTTGGGGAAGGTGGTCACCTTCGGCTCCGCCCCCAGCGCCAGCCCCTGGAACATCTCCAGGTACATCTTGGCGACCCGGATGTCGGTCTCGGCGAGGTTGGGGTCGTTGGTGTCGAGCCCCAGGGTCTCCAGGATGCCGCGCACGTGGTGGGCCATGGTGATCAGCTTCTGCTGCTGGGCGGCGTCGAAGCCCGAGAGGTCGATCTCGTCGGCATCGCTGGCGTCCCCGGGGAGGGCGAGCTTGGAGGCCTTGGCGTCGTAGTCCATAGGGAGATCCTATCCTAACAACCGGCGGGGGGGACTGGACCTTCCCCGCCCCTACATCCCGCCATAGAGCGCCCCGAAGAGGGCTCCATAAACCAGGTGCGCGCCGAGGGTAAGGAGGGGCGTCCGGCGCCCGTAATTGAGGGCGAGGAAGCCCGGCGGCTCGAGCTGGCGGGTGGGGGTGGGACCGTAATCCTCGGTCGCCATCCGCGGGTGGAGGCTCGGCAGGAGCGGCATCAGGGCGGTGAGGACGAAGAGGCCCTGGACGAGCCCGAAGATCCCCCCCAGCCACCAGTTGGCCCGCTCCGCGGGACTGAGGACGAGGGCGAAGCCCAGGGCGTAGAGGAGAGAGAAGAGCCAGCCGTTCACGAAGTGGATGCAGAAACCGGCGACGTTGGCGCGGTTTCTGTCCGGGGTGAAGAACGAGCCGAGGAGGAAAGGGAGGCTCATCCGGGAGAGCCCGAGCCCCTGGCTCCCCGACATGAGGGTGGTCATGACCGTCGTCGCGAAGAGCCCGGAGACGAGGGCCCGCGACACGTCGACCGCCGCCCAGAGGTTCCCGGGGCTCACACCCGGACTCCCGTCTGTCCCGCCACCCCGGCGGTCACGGGGGCCTCAGCGGTCTCGGCAGGGCCCTTCGCCTCGGCGAGCATCAAGGCGGCGTTGATCAGGCCGACGTGCGAGAAGGCCTGGGGGAAGTTGCCGAGGAACGCCCCCGTCCCGGGGTCGATCTCCTCGGAGAAGAGGCCGACGTCGTTGGCGTAGGAGAGGATCTTCCTGAAGCGCTCCTCCGCCTTCTCGACCTCGCCCATGCGGGCGAGCACCTCGACCGCCCAGAAGCTGCAGATGGCGAAGGCCGCCTCGCCGCCCGGGATGCCGTCGCTCCCCGGCGGGTAGCGGTAGAGGAGGCCGTTCGCCCCCAGCTCGCGGTCGAGGTGGGCAAAGGTGCTCCGGAAGCGCGGCGAGCGCGGGTCGGCATAGCCGTAGACGCCCAGGAGGAGGAGGCTGGCATCAGCGCCCTCCTCACCGAAGGCGTCGACATAGCTCTCCAGGCGGTCGCTCCAGCCCTCGGTCTCGATCGCCTGGCGGATGGCCTCACGCTCGCGGACGAAACGGGCGCGGGGACCTGAGGTCGCGAATTTCCCCAGGGCGCCCCGGTCCCCCAGTGCCACCAGCCGGTCGAGCGCCACCCAGCACATCATCTTGGAGAAGGTGTGCTGGAAGCGCCCGGAGCGCTTCTCCCAGATCCCTTCGTCGGCCTGGCGCCAGATCCGGCAGATGGTTTGCCCAAGGCTGGCGAGGAGCCGGGCCTGGCTGCGGTCGAGCTCGCCGCCGCGGCCCACGAACTCGCAGGCGGATTCCACGAGCTCGCCGTAGACGTCGAGCTGGAGCTGGCCCGCGGCCCCGTTGCCCACCCGCACCGGCCGGGAGCCGCGGTAGCCGTCGAGGGTTGGGAGCTCGTACTCGGCGATCCGGGACTCGCCATGGACGTCGTAGAGGACCCCGAGCTGAGGATGGCGGAGGCGGGTGGCGTAGAGGAGCCAGGAGAGGAAGGCCTTGCCCTCCTCCTGGTAGCCGAGGTCGAAAAAGGCGGTGAGGGTCCAGGAGGCGTCGCGCAGCCAGCAGTAGCGGTAGTCCCAGTTGCGCGGCCCGCCGATCGCCTCCGGGAGGGAGGTGGTGGGGGCGGCGATCACCGCTCCCGAGGGGGCGTAGGTCAGGAGCTTCAACATGAGGATGCTGCGGAGCACCGCCTCCGGGTAGGGGCCGTCGTAGCGGCAGCGCCCGGCCCAGGTCTCCCACCAGAGCCGCGAGCGCTCGAGCCGGGCCTCGGCCCAGGTCCCCAGGGGAGGGATGGCGGCGGCGTCGCCGCTCTCGGCGGCGAGCGAGAGGTAGCGGCGCTCCCCCTGCCGCAGCCGCTCCGTCCCGGAGACCCCCCGTCCTCCCGGGTCGGGTGCCAGGGGGATCTCGCTCTGCAGAATGAGCACCTGCGGCCCGGCTTCGAAGGCGAAGCCGAGCTTCCGGCGGTCCTTGAGATAGGCCCTCTTCTGGCCGAAGAGGGGGCGGGGATCGCAGCCGGCCTCGACCTCGACCTCCCCCTCCAGGCACTCGACCCGGCGCAGCACCTCGTGCTCCACCCGGATCTCGCGCCGGCGCACGTCCATGTCGGCCACGGACATGGAGTCGGTGAGAAGGAGGACCCCGCGGTCGGTCTTGAAGGTGGTCTCCAGGAGGTTGGTGCGGCCGACATAGCGGCGGGAGACCGCGAAGGCCCCCCGCGGGCGGACGAAGAAGCGGCCGCCGTTTTCCCAATCGAGGAGAGCGGAGAAGACCGCCGGGCTGTCGAAGCGGGGGAGGCAGAGCCAGTCGAGCGAGCCGGCCTTGGAGACCAGGGCGGCCGTCCGGCAGTCGCCGATCAGGGCGTAGTCGCCGATTGGCGGATAGCGCTCGCGGGTCGTGTCGTCCATGCCGCCTGCCGAGGGCAGCAAGGTTCGGACCAGCATTCCCCCCGAGCCCCCCGAGCCGTCCGGCTCGCCCCTTGCAGAGACCTGGATGGAGCCTGGGCCCTCCGGGCGAACCGACAACGAGGAGATCTTTCCATGAAAGTACGCGACATCATGACGGCGAATCCGGCTACGGTGAACCCCGAGACTACGGCCGAGCAGGCGGCGAAGCTCATGGAGCAGCACGACTGCGGCGCCCTGCCGGTAGTCGAGAAGGACTCGCGGCGCCTGGTGGGGATGGTGACCGACCGCGACCTCGCTATCCGCGGCCTGGCGCAGGGCAAGGGGGGCAACACCCCGGTCCGCGAGCTGATGACCGCGAATCCGGCGACCGTCCGGGAGAACGAGAGCCTCGACGACGTCGAGAAGGTCATGGCCCGCCAGCAGGTCCGCCGGGTGCCGGTGGTCGACGACAGCGGCCGACCCGTGGGGGTGGTGGCCCAGGCCGACCTCGCCCTGGAGCGCAAGGAGGTCGGCAACAAGCAGGTGGGGAAGGTCCTGGAGAGCATCTCCGAGCCGGCCGAGCCGGTGCGGCGGTAGGCCGCGTCGCTTCGGGAGCGTCCAGAAAGCCTCCGGTAGGTTCCCGACCGCCTCCGGGGGCTTCCGGAATCTCTCCGGGAGCTTTCCGAGTCTCTCCGGAAGGTTTCGAAGTCCGGCCCCCGCCGTGTCCGTGGATCGCGGTTGAGCTTGAGAAGTAGGCTCTGCGGATTACGAACCAGGGACCCCTAACCTGAGAGACCCCTTCGACTGAACACCAAGGACCGTCGACTGAACGCCGGGAAGCCCTTCCCGAACTTCCAGAGCCCCTCTGCCGAATACGAAGTACCCCGGATCGATCGTTCCTCTTCCGTCCCCGGGTGTTCGGGCAGCCTCCCCGAAAGTTAGGTGTGGGTGCTTCGCGTTCGGAAGAAGGGGGCGCGGCGTTCGGTTGGCAGGTTTTCGCGTTCGCTTGCCCTGACTTGGCGTTTACTCGCGGGAGCTTCGGGTTCGGAAGAGGCGCCCCGGCGTCCATTCGCGGCTTCCCTGCGGTCGCAAAGGCGAGCGGAGCGTCTGCGAGACGGAGCATCCGGATAGGGTGGCGGCCTTTCCTTAGCGAAGGCAAAACTTAGCTCGTTGGTCCAGAAGTCCCTCGGGTCAGACATCTAGAGCGGGGTGCAGGGGAGGATGGTTGTAGGATGAACCCGGAGGGCAACCATGCTCTACGACCTCTCCCCGATCATCCGCCCCGAGACGCCGGTCTGGCCCGGCGACACCCCCTTCTCCTCCCGCCTGACGATGGCTCTCGCGCAAGGGGACGCCGTCAACCTCTCGGCGGTCACGACGACCGTGCACCTGGGCTCGCACCTCGACGCTCCGCTCCACACCGAGCCGCGGGGAGAGAGCTTCGCCGAGCTGCCGCTCGACCCCTACCTCGGCACCTGCCGGGTGCACAAGGTGCCGCCGGTCGCCCGCCTGGAACCCCGGCACGTCGAGGGACTCGACCTCGGCAATCCCCGGCGGCTGCTGTTCAAAACCGAGAGCCTCGCCGACCGCCGGGCCTTCCACGAGCGCTTCACGGCCCTCTCGCCGGAGCTCGCCCACCTGCTGGCCGAGCGCGGCCTCCTCCTGGTCGGCCTCGACACCCCCTCGGTCGACCCCTATGACAGCGCCGGGCTCGACGCCCACCACGCCCTCGCCCGCGGCGGGGTCGCCATCCTCGAAGGGCTGGTCCTGGACGGGGTGCCGGAGGGGATCTACGAGCTCATCGCCCTGCCCTTGAAGCTCGCCGGGCTCGACGCCTCGCCCGTGCGGGCGGTGCTGCGGACGCTCCAGGCCTCCTGAGGAGGGAGTAGAATACGGGCAGCCTGGCGTCCCGCCGGGCATCTCAAGGAGAAACATCCGGTGAACGGCAAGGAATTTGTCGCAGGTCTATTGGAGGAGATGGGCCACCTCTTCGCGCGTCTCGGCGAGACCGACACCCTGGAGGCGGAAGCGCAGGGGCAGGTCGACGTCGTATCGCTCTTGAAGCTGGCCTTGAAGAGCGAGCTCGAGGCCTCCGAGCTCGCCGGCTTCTGGCTGCCCTCGACCCCGGAGGTCGACGCCAAGCTCGCCCTCGCCCTCCAGTGCGGGGACGAGATGAAGCACTATGCCCTGATCAGCCAGCGCCTGGTCGAGCTGGGCGAGGACTTGACGGATTTCGACCCCCTGGCCGACGGCCACAGCCCGCTCTACCAGTACCTGCGCGGCCTGCGGACGACGGTCGAGCGGATCGGCGCCGGCCCGTTTGCCAGCGAGGCGATCGCCGAGATCCGCAACGCCCAGTTCGTCAAGTTCTGCCAGTCGGTGGGGGACGAGGAGACGGCGCGGCTCTACGCCGACGTCATCCAGCCGGAGGAGGTCCATCACCACCACCTGGGGCGGGACATCCTGGAGAAGTACGCCACCACCCCGGAGCTCCAGGAGCTGGCCGCCGCGGCGGTGCGCAACACCCTGGCGATCGCGGACGAGCTGCGCGACCTGGCCGAAAAGACGACCGGCGTCTACAACATCCCGGTCTCCTGACGATGGCGAGCGAGACGATCCGCACCGTCGCTGTCCTGGGCGCCGGCACGATGGGGCGCGGCATCGCCCACGTCGCCGCCGCCGCCGGCTATGTCACCCGTCTCCACGATCCGTTTCCCGGGGCGCTCGAAAAAGCCCAGGCGTCGATCCACAAGAATCTCGCCAAGGGGGTGGAGCTGGGCAAGGTCGATCCCGCCGTGGCCGAGCGGGCGCGGGCGGGCCTCCACCTCGCCTCGGACCTGGGCGCGGCGGTGGCCGACGCCGACCTGGTGATCGAGGCGGCGCCGGAGGACATGACGCTCAAGGTCGAGACCTTCCGCCAGGTGGCGGCGGCCGCCCCGGAGCACGCCCTCTTCGCCTCCAACACCTCGGCCCTCTCGATCACCGAGATGGCCGCCGCCTCCGGCCGGCCGCGCCGCTTCGCCGGCATGCACTTCTTCAACCCCGTCCATGTCATGAAGCTGCTCGAGCTGGTGCGCGGTCTCGAGACCTCGGAGGAGACCCTGGCAGCCATGCGCGAGGTGGGGGTGCGGATGGGGAAGGAAGTCGTGGTCGTCAAGGAGGCGCCCGGCTTCGTGACCTCACGGATCAACGCCCTCATCGGCAACGAGGCTTTCCGCATGCTGCAGGAGGGAGTGGCCTCCGCCGAGGACATCGACAAGGCCCTGAAGCTCGGCCTGAACCACCCCATGGGACCCTTCGAGATGGTCGACCTGGTGGGCCTCGACGTCCGCCTCTCGATCCTGGAGTTCCTGCACAAGAGCCTGGGCGAAGCCTTCCGGCCCAACAACCTTCTCATCCAGCACGTCCGCGCCGGCCGGTTGGGGCGGAAGGTCGGGCGGGGGGTGTATGAGTATGACGAGGACGGCAAGCGGGTGGGTTGATCGGGAGCCAAGGTTCGGACTAACGGCAAGGAGCGGGGGACGTATACATGACATAAGTGATCGCGCACGCACCCCGAAAGGAACCGTCATGAGCCGTCGCCTTCCCTCCTGCCTCCTCGTCGCGCTCTTCTGGCTCGCCCTGCCGCTCGCCGCCGCCAAGCCGCAAGTGGGCGCTTACACGCCGTTCGGCCCTGGCGCCGGACAGTTCCTGTCGATCACGGCGGACCCCTTCGCGCCGGCCACCCTCTTCGGCGAGTCCTCCCATGGGGAGGTCTACAAGAGCACCGACGGCGGGCAGACCTGGATCTTGTCGGACACCGGGCTTCAGGGGCCGCGCTCGCTCGGGAACCTGGTCGCCGATCCCGGCCGGCCCGGTGTCTTCTACCTGCTCACCGCTCCTCTCCACGGCTTCTTCGACCAGGGTCTCTACCGCAGCGTCGACGGCGGCGCGACCTGGGTCAGCCTGTATACCCCCGTCCGGTTCCTCCTGGTTCCGACGGCGGATCTGTGGCTGGTCCCCGGCACGCCGGTCACCCTGCTCGCGCGCGACGGACACGGCGCTCTTCGCGCCGTCCCCGGTTCCGACCCGCCGGTGAGCTGGGAGCCGGTCGACGCGGCCATCAGCCCGCCTTTCGCGGTCGACCCGAGCCGGCCGGGGACGGTCTATGGCGTGAGCCGGACGACCCTCGGCGGCCTGGCGGTCAGCCACGACAGCGGCCTCACCTGGACCCCTTTCGCCGGTCCGGGGGGGGATATCACCGCCCTCGCCGTGTCCGGCGGCGCGCTCCTCGCCGCCGACGCCGAAGCGGGTCTCTTCCGGAGCGCGGACCTGGGGGCGACCTGGAGCCCGACGGGTCTCGCGCCGGTGAGCGCCCTGGCCGCCGGACCCGGTCTCGTGGTCTACGCCGCCGCCGGGGGGCGCTTCTACGCCAGCGCCGACGGCGGCCACACCTTCGTCCAGCGCTCCGCGGGTCTCCCTCTCCGGACCATCGTGCAGATCGCCGTCAGCAGCTCCGGACGGCCGCACCTCCTCACCCGCATCGGGCAGGTCTGGGACGGCACCCCCGGCGGCGGCTTCCGGCTCGCAGGCCAGCGCGGTCTCCTGGACGCGCCCAGCCTGCCGCTCGTCATCGATCCGGGCGATCCCTCCATCCTTTACCTGACCCCCACGATCTTGTTCTTACCCACCTCCCGCAGCACCGACGGCGGTGCCACCTGGACGCTGTCGCCGCTCCACCTCGGCGCGATCGCCCTCGACCCGGCCCATCCCAACCGCCTGCTGGCGATCGCACCGCAGGGGGTCGTGGCGAGCGCCGACGGCGGAGACACTTTCGGCCCCCCGCTCCTCGCCGGCACTTTCCTGAGCCTCGCCCGGCTACCGGGGGGAACGCTCCTCGCCGGGGGCTGCGGCATCGAGCGCAGCCAGGACGGGGGGCGCACCTGGACTACGGTTCTCCCCTGCAGCCACGGCGACCTGCGGGACCACGTGGAGCGGCTCCATACCGATCCTCACGACCCCGCGACCGTCTACGCCGAGGTCATGGAGACCAACGGCCTGCCGGGTTCCAGCCTCCCGAACGCGCGGGCCGCCGGCGTCCTCTCGCCCCTCTATCGCAGCCGGGACGGCGGCCGGACCTGGACTCGCCTCGCCGTGCAGGGCTCCGGCCTGACCCTGGGCGGGGGCCGCCGGACGCTCCTCTACCTCGCCAACGACAGCGGGTCGCTGGTGAGCGACAACGGCGGTGATAGCTGGCGTCCCCTGCCGGTCCCCGATAACTTCAATACCTTCTTCCAATTCAGGACTCTCCTCGCCGCCGATCCCACCCGAGGCGACGGGGTATACGCCATGATCTACACGGAGGAGGGAGTGACGATTGTCTACAGCCCGGACCGCGGCCGGAACTGGAAGGTAGTGGAGGCGGGCGGTCTCGAGCGCGCCTACCGCGGTCTCCCGGCGTGGCTGGTGCCAGATCTCCGGGTGCCGGGGCTGCTCTATGTCGGAGCCCAGGAAGGAGGGGTGTTCACGGTCCAGGTGCAGCGGTAGGGACGTGGGATAGGATCACGTCAGGATGCTTGCGGCGGAACGAGCGACTTTCGAGACAGGCGAGCCGTCCTCCAGCGCCGAGCTGGCCGCCGCCCTCGTCCACTTGCAAGAGGAATCCGAGAGGTACCTGGCGACCCTGCCCACGCCGGTGTTCCTCGCCCCCCAGGGTCCGAAATGGTCACCCGCCGACCACGTCCGGCACCTCGCGAAATCCACGTTCCCCCTGGTAAAGGCCCTGGGCCTTCCGCGGCCTATCCTCTTTGTCCTCTTCGGCCCCCGGCGCGGGGCCTCGCGCGCGTTTCCGGTGGTCCGCGAGGTCTATCGCACCCGGCTCGCGGCGGGAGCCAGCGCGGGCCGCTTCGCTCCCACCCCGCGTCCCCTCCCCGCCGATCACGAGGCCTGGCGAGCCCAGGTCATGACCTCCTGGCGCGGCGCCCACGAGGCGCTCGTCGCCCAGGTCTCCCGCTGGCCGGAGGCCGCCCTCGATCGCTACCGGCTTCCTCATCCTCTCCTGGGTAAGTTGAGCGTCCGGGAGATGCTGTTCTTCACCCTGTACCACAACGCCCATCACCTCCGGCTCGTTGCTTCGCGCGTTTCGACTCCAGGATAGGTCGTGGGACGGCGCTCGGGCGTCGATATACGGCTTCGCGGGGTCGTGAAGCAATGCGGAGATCCCGAAAAGCACGCTCGCGACCTCGATACGGGTGGCGAGCAGGTCGAAAAGCGTCCCTTTCAGCTCGTGGTGGGAGTTTCTCGGGTCGACATTGGCGTTTGCGTCCCGTTTTCGAGTCTTCACGAGGCCGTTCTGGCGCTTTACGGGGGAGAAACTCGGTGTATCGAGGCTCTCGGCGAGCTTTTCGGCTCCGTAGCTCGGCGTATCGGGGT
>JAXDLD010000476.1:0-4319 GCA_034666805.1 Acidobacteriota bacterium | reverse complement strand
GCGGCGCAAGCCGGGCGAGGCCGCCAGAGGATACGTGGTGTTCGTGAGCTACTCATCGAGCGATGCCTGGATCGCGCGCACGATCGCCGAGAAGATCCAAGCCGTTGGCGCCGAGACATGGCTGGATCAGAAGGATCTCCATGGGGGAGATGTTATTCTCGAGAAGATCGTTGAAGGTGTCGATCGTTGCCACGAGGCTATCGTATTGATCTCACCAGCCAGCTCGCGATCCGAGTACGTGTCCTTCGAGATCGGAGCTGTGCAGAGTCAGCGCAAGCGGATTACGCCGGTCCTCAACAACGTCGCCGTGGATGCTCACGCCTTGCTAAAGGGAATGCGCTCGATCGACCTCAACCAGTTTGAGGACTACCTGCGCCAGCTCCGCGAGCGGATCGCCCAGAGAGAGGACTGAAAGGTTGAGTATGGCCTACAACGTCTTGGTGTGCTCCACCCGGAAAGAGCAGGATCTGGCAAAGAACCTGGCCGATAGTCTGCGGGATCTGGGGGTTCTCTCCGTCCAGCAGGAAACTCTGTCCAAGCCCCCTCTCTCCAAGGCGAGCCACGACCGGCTTCAGAGAGCCGACGAAGTCATCGTCCTCTTGACCGAGAAGTCCATGGTGGATCCCTGGGTCCTGTACGAGATGGGGGCGGCCTCCTCCCTCCACAAGAGAGTGACGCCGATCCTCGTCGGTATCGGCAGCTCGGACCTGCCGGCCGTCCTTCGGCAGATGCAGCACGTCTCCTACGCCGATCTCCGTAACTATCTCGCCAAGCTCAAGAAACGCGTGGCGCCCGACGAGGGCGACAAGCGGGTCGCCTGACCCTCAGGCCCGCCGCCGCGCCTCGATCGCCTTGAGCTCGTCGATCAGCTCGTCGACCTGCCGGTGAAGGTGCGCGAGGTCGCAACTGTTGTCGATCACCCGGCCGGCCCCTTCGCGCCGGGTGGCGCCGTCGCCCTGGGCGAGGAGCCGGGCGCGGGCGTCGGCCTCGGGCGCGCCGCGTTCCACCGCCCGGGCGAGGCGCTGCTCGGGCGGCGCCTCGACGGTGACGACGCAGTCGAAGGCCGGGCCGTAGCCCGCCTCGACGAGGAGGGTCGCCTCCAGGATCACAACGCCGTCCGACTGCGCCGCCTGCTCCTCGAAGCGCCGGCGCACGAGCGGATGGATCGCCTGCTCCAGGGCGCGGCGCGCCTCGGGGTCGGCGAAGACCCGCTCCGCGACCTTGGCGTGGTCGACCGCCCCGGAGGCGTCGAGGACGCCGTCGCCGAAGAGCTGCCGCACCTCCTCCGCCCCGGGGGCGCCCGGGGCGTAGAGCTCGGCCACCAGCCGGTCGGCGTCGATCACCCGGAAGCCCGCCTCGGCGAGCCAGCGGGCGACCGTGGACTTGCCGCTCGCGAGACCACCCGTCAAACCGATCTTGAGCGCTCGTTCCATGGGGCACCTATCCTGAAGAGGAAGGGGGAAGGCCCTGGCGCAGCCGCGCCGCGGTCAGGGTGTTGACCAGGACCATGGCGACCGTCAAGAGACCGACCCCGCCCGGCACCGGGGTGATCGCACCGGCCTTGGGCGCCACCCGCGTGAAGTCGACGTCGCCGACGATCGTCGAACCGCGGCTCGCGAGCTGCTCCAGCCGCGCCGCGTCGCCGGGGAAAAGCCGATTCACCTCCGCCCGGTCGGTGACGCGGTTGATCCCCACGTCGACCACCACCGCCCCCTCCTTGACATGGTCGGGGCCGAGGAAGGCCGGCCGGCCGATCGCGGCGATCAAGAGGTCGGCCTCGCGGGTGATCGCGGGGAGGTCCCGGGTCTTCGAGTGGCAGATCGTCACGGTGCAGTTCTCGCGCAGGAGGAGGGCCGCCACCGGCTTGCCGACGATGGCGCTCCGGCCCACGACCACGGCATAGAGACCGGCCAAGGGGATCGCCGAGCGGGTGAGGAGAGCCAGGATGCCGGCGGGGGTGGCCGAGACGAAGCCCGGCTGGTCGAGCCAGAGCCGGCCCACGCTCACCGGATGGAAGCCGTCGACGTCCTTGTCGGGCGAGATCCGGTCGATCACCCGCCGCTCGTCGATGCCGCGGGGGAGCGGGAGCTGGACGAGGATGCCGTCGACCGCGGGGTCGGCGTTCTCCCGGTCGACCACGGCCAGGAGCTCGTCCTCGGTGACCGTCGCCGGCAGCCGGACCGTACGGCTTGAGACGCCGGCCTCGGCGCACGCCTTGACCTTGCTCCCCACGTAGACCTGGGAGGCCGGGTCCTCGCCCACGAGAATGGCGGTGAGGCCCGGGGGGCGCAGGCCGCGCGCCGCCAGGTCCCGCACCCCGGCCGCCACCTCGGCCCGGAGGGCGGCGGCGATCGGCTTGCCCTCGAGAAGCCGGGTCACGCGGTTCTCCCCTGATAGAGGCAGACGGCGCCCGCCGCCAGGTCCTCCCAGGCGAGCTCGGCGAAGCCGGCGGCGGCCATGCGATCGAGGAAGGCCTGGCGCTGGGGGAACTGGAGCACCGATTCCGGCAGGTAGCTGTAGGCCGAGCCGCGGGGGGAGAGCAGGCGGCCGATCCCCGGCAGGAGGCGACGGAAGTAGAAGAGGTAGAGGGCGCGGAGCGGCCGGAGCCGGGGCAGGGCGAATTCGAGGATGACGAGGCGGCTCCCCGGCTCCAGGACCCGGGCGATCTGGCGGAGGGCGGCGTCCAAGTCGGCGACGTTCCTGAGGCCGAAGGAGACCGTGGCGCCGCCGAAGGCGCGGTCGGGGAAGGGGAGGGCCAGGGCGTCGGCGGCCAGGGCTTGCGGCCGCGGGCCTGCGGAGCCCCTGCGCGCGAACTTCCGCCGCGCGATGGCGAGCATGGGGACGCAGAAATCCGCCGCCGCCACCCGGGCGCCGCCCGCGGCGTCCGCCGTCGCCTGGTCGCCGGTGCCGCAGCAGAGGTCGAGCACCGGGGCGGCCGTGGCTCTCCGGCCCTCCCGCAACACCGCCGCCGCCCGGCGCCGCCAGACGAAGTCGAGGGCCCCCGACAGCAGGTGGTTCAAGAGGTCGTAGCGCGGGGCGACTCCGGCGAACATGTCGCGGATCGCCGCCCCGGATTTGTCGACGCGGACGCTGGCCATGGAGAGGGAGTCTACCGTAGGGGCGGGCCCCCGTGCCGGCCCGCAAGGGAAAATCAAGGCGCCTACCCCTTGACAAGCGGAGCCTGGGGACCTACCATCGGAGGTCCTTTGCGGCCCGCCTCAGGCGGGATACGCTCTGACTGTGTTCGCGGAGATCTGGATATGAAAACCTATAGTCCGAAGCTCGCGGAGATCGAGCATCGGTGGTTCGTGGTGGACGCCGCGGGGATCCCGCTCGGACGGCTCTCGACCGTCGTCGCTCGCCTGTTGACCGGCAAGCACAAGCCCACCTATGCGACGCACATCGACACCGGTGACTTCGTCATCGTCTTGAACGCGGGGCAGGCGGTTTTGACCGGCAAGAAGGAAGAGCAGAAGATCTACCACCGCCACACCGGCTTCCCGGGCGGCTTGAAGAGCGAGAGCGCGGGCAAGCTCCGCCAGCGCCGGCCCACGCAGCTCGTCGAGAAGGCGGTCTGGGGCATGCTGCCCAAGAACAAGCTCGGCCGGCAGCAGTTGAAGAAGCTCAAGGTGTACGCCGGCGGCGAGCACCCGCACCAGGCCCAGAAGCCCGAACAGCTCGACGCGACGACCGCCTATTGACGACGATCGGACTGACGACGATCTGACGGGCCACCCCTAAGCGAAACAAGGAGAACCGATTGAGCCAGGTCCATTACTACGGCACCGGACGAAGAAAGACCGCCGCAGCGCGCGTCTTCATGAAGCCCGGGTCCGGTGAGATGCGGGTCAACGACCGCCCCCTGGACGACTACTTCCCGAACGAAGTCCTGAAAATGGTCATCAAGCAGCCCCTCATGCTGACGGAGACGACCGAGTCGTTCGACATCGTCTGCACCGTCGAGGGCGGGGGCAGCGCGGGCCAGGCCGGCGCCATCCGCCACGGCATTACCCGGGCCCTCATGGAATACAACATCGAACTGCGCGACCGCTTGAAGTCGGCCGGTCTGGTCACGCGCGACCCTCGGAAGAAGGAGCGCAAGAAGTACGGGCAGAAGGGTGCCCGCGCTCGGTTCCAGTTCAGCAAGCGCTAGAAGGAGAGACTCTTGGCAGAGGTTACGATGAAGGAACTGCTGGAGGCCGGAGTCCACTTCGGTCACCAGACCCGGCGCTGGAACCCGAAGATGCGTCGGTTCATCTTCGGTGAGCGCAACGGCATCTACATCATCGATCTGCAGCAAACGCTGGCCAGGATCGAAA
>JAXDLD010000475.1:0-38374 GCA_034666805.1 Acidobacteriota bacterium | reverse complement strand
CTCGACGATCTGGCGCGTCACCTGCTTCAGGAGGGTCTCGGCCTCGATCGCTTCCATCTCTTAGATTCTACGCCATCTCGGCCACGACGGGAGGACGTTTAAGGGATCAGGCCACTCGGCGACGGTTGTGAGTTCATCCTGGAGACACAACGGCCCGGTCTCCAGGCCCGGGGGAGGGGTTTATGGACACTACCGAGGGCCGCGGAGACACAAGAACTTCGCCTGGAGACACTACCGACGGTCCTGGAGACATGAGAGTCGGGCTTATAGACACTACGGAACGCCGTGGAGACACAAGAAGTCGGGCTGGAGACACTAGCGGAAGCCTGGAGACACAAGAAGTCCGCCTGGGGTACTGTCCTAAGAGTCTGTTGGCGCCACCGCCGGCCACTGCCGGGATACCCAAGCTGAGATAGAATCCAGCCCTTCAAGGAGGACTCATGAAGAAGAAGGCTGTGAAGAAGCTGGTGTTGTCGAAGGAGACGGTAGCGCTAACCAGCGCAACAGTGGTCGGAGGGGCTATCACCGACAACTGCAACACGTTCCGATGCCCCCCCACCGACCCCGTTATCTGCCAGAGTGGCCGGTACCCTTGCTAGCCAGTCCCAGGGGGAGGGTCTCCCCGCGCAGACCCTCCCCCTTCCCTCAACTTACGCCCCTGTACCACCAACAGACTGTTGGGACAGGACCCCACGACCTCCCGTAGTGTCTCCAAAGCCCCCTCTTGTGTCTCAACGACCTTCCGTAGTGTCTCCAGGCGAGGCTCTTGCGCCTCAACCGCCCGCCGTAGTGTCTCGCGACCGGTTCCGCGTTGCTCGCCGCCGATGGCCGCCGGCGTTTGGCCTCGCCCGAGGCTCGCCATTTGCAATATGCTCAAGGGCAGAAGGCAATAGTGCCTCAAAGCCTCGGAGGTGAGCCAATGAAGAAGAAGGCAACCGTCAAGAAGCTCGTGGTGCACAAAGAGTCGATCCGCCGACTCGATCAGGAGCAGGTTAAGGAAGCGGAGGGTGCCGGCACGGTCTCGGCGTGCACCAACTGTGCGCAGACGGCCTGCGCTTTCTGTTAGGAGTTACTCACGGAAGGCCTGCGCTCCGCTCCTCGGCCGAGGAGCGGAGCGCCCCACAGCCGCACGGCTGGGTGCGGCGCCGGTACAGGTCGAGAGCACCGACGTCTCCTGTCCCAAATTCTGTGTGGACGAACCCATTACCTATGGTTGCTAGCTAGGAGCCTGCGCGGCAGGAAGCGGTAGGAAGCTTCGCGATGCCACCCCCCTCCTGTCCTCCCCCCTGCTCCTCCCCTGTACAAACGATTCCGATCCTGCCGCGCTCTAACCGTTGCGCAGGTGGTTCGAGGCGCAGCGGTAGCCGCCGTTCCGCACGACGCTCTGGACCAGTGGCGGCAGGAGGTCGAGGTGGACCCCGGCGCGGACGAAAACCTCCCGCGCGATGGCGTCGCCGGCCGGCAGGAGGGAAGCAAACCCCTCCGCCCGCACCTTCCCGGCCCGCTTCTCCACGACCACGTTGTTCCAGGTGAGGAGGAAATCGGGGTAGTCGAGGCCCCCGGTGTCCCGCAGGAGAGGGACCGGCACGAAGAGGAGGGGCAGGCGGTCGACGGCGAATCCCAGGCTCTTCAAGTGGATGGCGATGAGGTCGAGGTACGGGGCCAGGGCCTCCGGCCGCGGCGCGCGCTGGGCGGCGGTCATCGCCGGTGCCAGGCCTTCCGCCTGGAGGCCGTAGCCCGCGGCGAGCGCCTGCCAGTCGGCGGCTGGGAGCCGGGCGAGGAGGGCGCGGCCGGCCGCTACGTCGGCGACGAGCGCCTGCGGCTTGCCTCCCGGAGCGCGGGGGGGAAGCAGGGTGACGAGCGAGTCGAGATCGTAGCCGGCGCCGCCCCCGAGGGTCGTCACGAGGGCCGAGCCGGCGGTGGGGAG
Organism: Acidobacteriota bacterium; assembly: GCA_034666805.1. Lineage (GTDB taxonomy): Bacteria > Acidobacteriota > Thermoanaerobaculia > Multivoradales > UBA5704 > DASQPA01. Next base: position 36,447 of record JAXDLD010000475.1, on the reverse strand, counting down.
AGGATGGACGAAGCGGACCGAGCGGCCGTAGAGGTCGGCGAGCTCCGAGGTGGCGCGGCGGGCCGCGTCGAGATAACGGGCGATCCCCGCCGCGGTGGCGAAGCTCGCGACCGGCACCCGGCTCTCCCCGAGGAGGGCGAGGATACGCGGCTCCAGGGTATGGAGCGTGATCCAGGCGGCGCCCGCCGTGAGCAGCACCTGGCCGTTGTGGAAGGGCACCGGCGCGCGGGCCCAGCGGGGCTCCCCCCAGGCGGCGTCCAGGGCCGGGGGGAGGTCCTGCACCAGCTCCGGGCCGAGGCTCGCGTCCTCCTCCCGCCCGGGCTGGAGGTTCGGCCGCACGAGGACCACCACCCGGCCGCTCCGGCCCTCCCCCCTATGGACGAGGCTGAACGGGTCGCGCGGCCAGGGCGAGTAGGAGCGGCCGTGGTTCAGGAGGAGGTCGGCGTGCAGGGCGCGCCCCCGGTCGGCCAGGGCCCGGACCTGGGCGAGATCGGCGAGGACGACGATCCGCCGCTCCGGGTCCACAGCCCGCACCCCGGCGAGGAAGGCCGCCGCCGTCCCGGCGTCGAAGAAGGCCGAGGGGAGCGAGTAGACGGAGGCGGCGAGCGAGCGGCCGTCCCCGCCGTCGTCGGCGTCGAAACGGAGGGGAGGGCCGGCGAGCGCGGGGGTGTCGATCTGGCGCTCGGAGCTCCGCCGCGGCAGGGCTCCCCAGGCCCAGCCCACCCGCTCTCCGGCGGCGAAGTCGAAGCCCGGAAAGCCGCCGAGCTGGTCGAGCAGGCGGTCGCGGAGGGCGGCCGGCGCCTGCCGGTCGAGGGACTGCGCGAGAACTCCCAGGGCCCGCTCCCGGAAGGCGGGGTCGTCGACGAAGCGGGGCGGGTCGAGGAGCGAGAGGCGGAGGAGATCGGCGATCTCGCGGTCGGTCCAGGCGGCTTCCCCCTGGGCGGCGAGCCGGCGGGCGCGGGCGGCGGCGGCGGCGCCCAGGTCGGCCTGGAGCCGGGGGAGGAGATCGGGGCCGGCCTCGCCCAGCCGGGTGGCGAGCGCCGCCAGCGGGTCCTCGCCTGCCGCCGGAGCCGCCGGAGTCGCCGGGCGGGCGGCGCCGGCCGCCGCTACGAGCAGGGTGACGGCGAGGAGGAGTCGACCCGCCCTCACCCGCCCGCCTTGCCCTCGGTGTCGAGCTTCTTCAGGTTCTCGGCCGCCAGCTTGTCGTCGGGGTGCGCCTTGAGCACCTTCTGGAGCAGGGTCCTCGCCTCCGCCTTCTGGCCCTGCAGCATGAGCAGCACCGCCAAGTCGTTCATGGCCGGCAGGTACTGGGGCTGGAGCTTCAGGGCCTGCCGGAAGTCCGCCTCCGCCTCCTTGGCCTTCTGGAGGGCGAGCTGGCAGACCCCGCGGGCATAGATCGCGTCCGGGCTGCCGGGGGCGAGGTCGACCATCCGCTGGGCGGCCTTCAGGGCCTCGTCGGGATGCTTCTGGAGGAGCAGGATGCGCACCTCCAGGGCCCGCGGGCCGAGGTCCTTGGGCGTCGCCTTGATCTGCTCACGGGCCGCGGCGACGGCTTTGTCGAGCTCGCCCTTCTCCATCAGGGCGACCACCGGGTCGACGGCCGGCGCCGCCGGGGCCTTGGCTTTCGTGCGGGCGGCGGAGAGGTCGCGGAAGCGGGCGAGGGCCTTGCCGGCCTCGTCCTTCTTGCCGAGGGCGGTCAGGGTCTGCCCGTAGGCCTGCCAGGCCTCCGTGCTGTCGGGGTCCAGGCGGGTGGCGACGGCCAAGGCGCTCGCCGCCTCCGGCTGCCGGTTGGCGGCGGCGAGCATCCGCCCGTAGGCGAGCGCCATCTCGGCGACGAGGTCGGGGTCGCGCGGCTGGCCCGCCTTCAGGATCTTGGGGGCGTAGGGCGTGAGGGTGGCGAGCCCGGCCTGGAGATTGCCGCTCTGGTACTGGGCCCGGGCAAGGAGCAGGGCGGTGGGGGCGTCACCCCCCTTGCCGGCGAGGAGCTTGACCGCCTCGGTGGACTGCCCGGTCCGCAGGTAGGCGTCGGCCAGGAGCCGGCGGGCGTCGAGCTGCATCCCGCCGCTGGTGTCGAAACCCGGCGGCGGGCTGTCGACGAGCGGCCGGAGGGTCGCGATGGCGGCCTTGGCGTCCCCCTTGCGGAGGGCGAGGTCGCCCTTGAGCAGCCGGACCTTCGGGTTGTTGGCCGGCAGATCCTTGAGCAGCTCCTCGGCATCGGCCAGACGCTGCAGGTTGGCGGCCAGGAGGGCGGTGGCGAGCCGGGCCTCGAAGTCGGTGGGATTGGCCTGCACCCAGGGAATGAGGACGTCGAAGGCGGCCACCGATCGACCCTGGCGGGCGAGCAGGAGGCCCAGGGTGCGGGCGGCCGGCGAGCCCGGAGCCAGCGCGACCGAGCGCCCGAGGTAGTGCTCGCCCTCGGGGCCCTGGCCGAGGGCGAAGGCCGCCCGCCCGGCGTTGAAGAGCACCGCCGGGTCGGCGTCGGCGGCGTCGGCGAGCGGCTTCAGGATCGCCATCGCCTCCTTCGGCCGGTTGGTCTTCAAGTAGAGCGCGCCCAGGAGGGCGAGGACGGGCGGGGTGACGTCGGGGTCTTTTTTCAGGGCCTCGAGGATCTGGATGGCTCCGGCGTCGTCGTTCTTGTCCATCCGGTTCAAGGCCTCCTCCAGCTTCTTCTGGATCGGGCTGGCCGGCCCCGGAGCGGCGGCCTTGGGGGCGGCGGCCTTGGGGGCGACCGGGGGGAGCGCGGGATGCGCGGGCTGGACGTCCGCTCGGGCCGCGCCGGAGGCGATGCCGAGGCCGAGGACTGCGAGAGCGAGAAGTTTTTTCATGCGGATCTTCCTCAGCCGGCGGAACAACCGGGGGTCTATGACTCTTCCCATTATACGGGTTTGGATACAATGCGCCCCGTGCCTACCCCGACCCCTGACTTTCGCGCCCTCTTCGAGTCGGCCCCCGACCCCTACCTGGCCCTGGCGCCGGACCTGACGGTGGTGGCGGCGAGCGACGCCTACCTTCGCGCCACCGGGACCGAGCGCGGCGAGATCGTCGGCCGCGGCCTGCCCGAGCTCCTCGCCGCCGGGGGGACGGAGGACTTCGGCCGCGAGCTCCGGGCCTCGCTCGCCCGGGTGCTCGAGAGCCGCCGGGCCGACACCCTCCGTCTGCGCGGCTACGGCCTGGGGCGGACGGGCCAGGGGCTGTGGTCCGGCCCCATCCGCCTCGTCAACGCGCCGGTCTACGGCGAAGAGGGGGAGGTCGCCTACATCCTGCACCGGGTCGAGGAGGACACCCAGGGCGGCGGCGGCGGTACGGGCGGCGAGCGGGCGGGCGGACGTTCGCGGGAGGAGTTCCTCGCCGACCTCGCCCACGACCTGCGCAACCCGCTCGCCCCGATCGTCAACTCGCTCCACATCGCCCGCCTGCCCAACGTCAGCGAGGAGCAGCGCGAGCGGCTCCGCGAGCTCACCGAGCGCCAGGTCTTCCAGCTCACCCGGCTGATCGACGACCTCCTGGACGTCTCGCGGCTGTCGAGCGGCAAGGTGGCCCTGCAGCGGGAGCGCCTGGACCTGACCGACCTCGTGCGCGGGGCCGTCTACGCCTTGGGCGACCGCCTGGAGGACCGCGACCTCCGGCTCGCCGTCGCCCTCCCGGAGCGGCCGCTGTGGACCCTGGGCGACCGCCTGCGCCTGGCCCAGGCGTTCGCCAACCTGCTGGAGAACGCCTGCGCCTTCACCGAGGCGGGCGGGGAGATCGCGGTCGCCCTGGATGTCCTGCCGGGAGAGCCGGGAGACGAGGGGGGCGGGATGGCGACCCTGACCGTCCGCGATACCGGGATCGGCATCCCCCGGGAGCTCCTGCCGCGCATCTTCGAGCCCTTCAGCCAGGGCGAGGACGCGGCGCGCGGCGGCTCCGGGCTGGGGCTGGGGCTCGCGCTCGTCAAGTCGCTCGTCGAGATGCACGGCGGCACGATCGAGGCGGCGAGCGACGGACCGGGGCAGGGCTCGATCTTCACCCTCCGCCTGCCGCTGGCGCCGATGCGCGAGGAGATCGTCCCCCGTCCGGCCGTCTCCGGTCCGCGGCCGCACCGCATCCTGATCGTCGAGGACAACGTCGACGCCGCGGAGAGCCTGCGCCTCTTCCTGGAGCTCACCGGCCATGAGGTGACGGTCGCCCATGACGGCCCGACGGGGATCGCCCGGGCCCACGACACCCAGCCGGAGGTGGTGCTCTGCGACATCGGCCTGCCGGGGGAGATGGACGGTTACCAGGTGGCGCGGGCCCTGCGGAGCGACTCCGAGCTCTCCTTCACCCGGCTGATCGCCTTGACCGGCTACGGCCAGGCCGAGGACCGGCGGCTGGCGAGCGAGGCCGGTTTCGACCTGCACCTGACGAAGCCCACCGAACCGGACGCCCTGCTCCGGGTCATCGCCAGCTTCTTCTAGGCCAGCTTCTTCTAGCGGGTCGAGCCGGCTTCGACGGCTTCGACGCGCTGGCCCTCGCGCTCACCCCGCGCGTCGCGCGCCGCCAGGGCCGCGGCGACCGCGGCCTGGATGCGGCGGTCGAGGTCGTCGGCGTCGATCGCCGGCAGGGAGGCCGCCGGCGAGGGCGCGAAGGCCGGCACTGCCGGCGGAGAGAGGGGCGAAAGGGACGGCGGCGGGGAGAGGTAGGTGCCGTAGCCGCTCCGCTGGAGCTCGGCGAAGAGCCGCTCCAGCATGCGGGCGCCGGAGACGGGCTCCCCCGGCTCCGGGAAAAGCGAGCGGAAGAAGACGCGCGGCTCCAGGTCCAGCCCGCGCAGGATGGCGAGGATGTGCCGGTACTTGAGCTCCAGGCGGCCGGAGAGCACCTGCGCGAAGTAGCCGGGGGACTTGCCCAGCCGCTCGTCGAGGATCTTCTTGGTCACCCCCTGCACCCGCATGACGCCTTCGATGAGCTTGATCGCTCGCGCCACTTCCTCCTGTTCCTGCCGTGAGTCTTCATCCATGGTGGTGGGAGTCTAGCGCATCGCGCAGTATCTTCAAAGCAGCTTCGCATCAAACCCGGCAGTTTGTAGCTCGGATCGACAGCTCGCTTCTTGAAAAGGACACCGGCGGGCGACACGGGGGGCGTTGCGGAGGCTTATGCTATCCTGCCGGACGCTTCAAGCCTGCTCCGCAGAGGGTCCCCATGCCAGACTCGCTCCCGTCCCGCCGCCGGTCCTCCCCGCGCCCCTGGCTCTTCCTGCCGCTCCTGCTGCTGGCGGCGGCGGCTCCCGGCCCCCTGGGGCTCGCGGCCGCCCATGACCACGCCGTTCCCGCCGCCCTCGCCCTCCCGGCGGCCAACCCCGCCCCGGGCGGCGGCCCGGCGGTGATCGACGTCCCGAGCCCCGACGTCGGCGCCGACACCCTGGCCGCCCGTGCCGCCGCCGAGAAGGCGACGGTCGACCAGTTCAAGGTTTTCCACGGTTTCCAGTTCGCCGACCGGCTGCCCGAGAGCGGCATCACCTTCGTCCACGGCATCGTCGAGGACGCGGGGAAGCGCTACAAGGCGGCCCACTACGACCACGGCACCGGCCTGGCGGTGGCGGACGTCGACGGCGACGGGCGGCTCGACCTCTACTTCGTCAACCAGCTGGGCGGCAACGAGCTGTGGAAGAACCTGGGCGACGGCAAGTTCAGGAACATGACCGCCGAGGCCGGGGTGGGAGTTCCGGGCCGCATCTCGGTCTCCGCCACCTTCGCCGACGTCGACAACGACGGCGATCCGGACCTCTACGTCACCACCGTCCGCGGCGGCAACGTCCTTTTCGAGAACGACGGCAAGGGGCACTTCAAGGACATCACCCAGGAGTCAGGCTTAGGCTACGTCGGCCACTCCTCGGCCGCGGTCTTCTTCGATTACGACCGCGACGGCCTCCTCGACCTCTTCTTGGTCAACGTCGGCAAGTACACGACCGAGGCGCGCGGCAAGGGCGGCTACTACGTGGCCTACGAAGATGCCTTCCACGGCCACCTCTTCCCCGAGCGCACGGAGACGAGCGTCCTCTACCGCAACCTCGGGCACCACCGTTTCGCCGACGTCTCGAAGGCGATGAAGCTCGAAGACGGCTCGTGGAGCGGCGACGCCTCGATCGCCGACTGGAACGGCGACGGCTGGCCGGACCTCTACGTCCTCAACATGCAGGGGGACAACCACTATTACGAGAACGTCGGCGGCAAGAGCTTCGTCGACGCGACGGCGAAGTACTTCCCCAAGACCCCCTGGGGGGCGATGGGGATCAAGGTCTTCGACTACAACAACGACGGCCGGATGGACCTCCTCATCACCGACATGCACTCGGACATGATCGGCGACATCCCGCCCCCGGACGAGAAGGCCAAGTTTCCGCCCAAGGAGGACGCGCCCGTCTTCCAGGGGATCGCCAACAACGTCTTCGGCAACGCCTTCTTCGAGAACCAGGGCGGCGGCCATTTCGCCGAGCGGTCGTTCGACCTGAACCTGGAGAACTACTGGCCCTGGGGGGTGAGCACGGGCGACTTGAACGCCGACGGCTGGGAGGACGTCCTCATCACCGCCAGCATGAACTACCCCTTCCGCTACGGGGTCAACTCGCTGCTCCTCAACAACCAGGGAGAGCGTTTCATGGACAGCTCCTTCATCTTAGGTGTCGAGCCGCGCCGGGGCGGCCGGACCCGCAAGCCCTGGTTCACCCTCGACTGCTCGGGCGAGGACCGGGCCCTCGCCCAGTGCAAGGGCAAGGAGGGCAAGTACACGGTCACCGGCACCCTCGGCTCCCGCTCCTCGGCGATCTTCGACCTCGACAACGACGGCGACCTGGACATCGTCACCAACGAATTCAACTCCGAGCCCCAGGTCTTCATCAGCGACCTTGCCCAGAAGAAGAAGATCCACTGGCTGAAGGTCCGGCTGACCGGCAAGGCGTCGAACCGGGACGGGATAGGCGCCGTGGTCAAGGTGCAGGTGGGGGGGCGGACCCTGACCAAGGCGATGGACGGCAACTCGGGCTACCTGTCGCACAGCCTGATCCCGCTCTACTTCGGCCTCGGCGATGCCGAGAAAGCCGACTCGATCGAAATTCTCTGGCCGTCGGGGAAGAAGCAGACCCTCCCCGGCCCCATCGCCGGCAACCGGCAGCTGGAGGTCACGGAGGCGGGGAAGTAGACGCGAGGGTTTCTCGCGCTCGAAGGTTTCGAGCGGGAGGCCTCCGTCCCCGGGCAACGCTTCCGGGTGCCAATATCACGGGTCTCGGTCCCGAGACTTGAAGACAGAGACCCGGACAAGTGCCTTCGGCACGCCATCGCAGGTCTCGGTACCGCGACTCAAGGACAGAGGCCCCAGACAACGCGTCTGGTGACCGCTAGCTCGGCTCTCGGTACCGAGACTTGACGACCGAGACCTAGACAAAGCTTGGGCTGCCGTTATTGCGGGTCTCGGCATCGGGACTCGAAGACAGAGCACCGGGACTTGGGTTCATGGCCCCGGGACTCCGGTCCTCCGCCAGGGAGAAAGGCCGCCATCCCGCGGCTCTGGGTCATGGTCCCGGGACTTGACGTCGCGAGACCCGGACGACGAATTGCCGTCCCCCGGCCGAGGGTCGGGGTCCCGGGATCGCGGTCTTGGTTGTGGGGCGCTGAGTCTCCGGCCCGCGACTTGGGGTCGCAGTACCGGGACTTGAGATCGCGGCACCGGGACGGCGGTCTTAAACCCTGGAGTCCAACCGTGGCGAGGGGACGGAGACTCTACGTCCCGGACCACGGGTATTACGTCCAGGAACTCTGAGTCTCAGTCCAGGGGCTCGACATCTCGGTCCCGGTCCTCGACATCGACGGTGCGGCACCGGAGCCAGAGTCCACATCTCGAAGACGTTGCCTCCTGACTTTGCTCTTAAGTCCGGCGACCGCGAAGCGCAGCTCCTGGACAGAGTCACCAAGTTTGTGAAGCGGGAGCAGAACCGGGGGAAGTCGAAACGGAGTTTGCGGACGTCGGCTCTACCCCCCGAGCGCCCGCAACTCGCGGCTCTCGGGATGGACGGAGAGAGCGTGCCGCAGGAGAGCCTGGGCGCCCCCCGGGTCGCCCAGGACCCGGAGCGTCTTGACCGCCTCGGCGTAGGCGGCCGGGGACTCGTTGGTCTCGACCATCCGGCGCAGAGTATCGACGGCGTCGGCCGAGCGCCCCTCGCTGGCGTAGAGGACCGAGAGCCGCGTGTAGGCCTTGGTATCCCCCGGAGCATCCGTGATCTCTCGTAAGAAACACTGCTCGGCCTCCGGGTTCCTGCCCAGCCGGGCGAGGACGTCGCCGCGGACGTAGAAGAGGCCGGCGAAGCGCTGCTTGCCCGATTGCTTGGCGAGATCGTCGACCCCCCGCTGGGTGGTGGCCAGGGCCTCGTCGAGCTTCCCCTCCTCGATCAGCACCTGGGCGAGAGTGAGGAGCGGGCCGATGGTCGAACCCTTGGCGGCGAGGGCGGCGCGCGCCTCCTTCTCCGCCGTGGGCAGGTCCTTCCGGGTCATGGCGACCTGCGCGAGGACGCTGTGCGCCGAGGCCGGGCTGGTGGCTAAACCGAGCTCGGCGTGCTTTTTCGCCTCGTCGAGCCGGCCCATGTCGACCAGGAGCGTCGCCGTGGCGAGGGCGACGTGGGCCACTCCGCCGGAGAGGTCCATGGCCTTCTGGAAGGCGGCGAGCGCCTCCTCCCGCCGGCCGAGCTTCTGGAGGGTGAGCCCGAGGTGCTCCCAGGCGTCGACCATCCGCGGGTTGGCGGCCACCAGCCGCTCGAAGGCCGGCACCGCCTGGGCATAGCGCTGGGCCTCGTACTCGCGGAAGGCGAGGCCGAAGTCCTTGAGGGTGCCGATCCGCTCCTTGGGATCGGGGAGCGGCCCCTTCGTATCCACCGCCGAGCTTCCCAGGTATCCGAGGGAGGCGAGCTTTCGCGCCGTCTCCTCGTCGGCCGCGGCGGGCGCGGTCAAGGGGTGCTCGTAGCCGGCCAGCTCCTGGCGGAGGGCGGCGTAGGCGCGGCGCTCCGCCGTGAGGACGTTTTTGCGCTCGTCAGGGTCGGCGCCGAGATCGAAGAGCTCCGGCTGCGGGCCGCGGATGTAGTGGAAACGGTCGCGGACGAGCGAGGTGAGCTCGCTCCAGCCGAGGTGGAGCCGGGGGTAGTAGGTCTCGGCGTAGACCGGGCGCGCCGGGGTTTTGGGATCGCGGAGGTCGAGGAGCGAGCTGCCTTTGAGCTCCGGCGGCACCGGCGCCCCGACCAGCCGGGCGAGGGTGGGGAAGACGTCGATCAGCTCGGCGGGGGCGGCGACCCGGGTGCCGCCCAGCCGGCCTCCCGGGAGCTTGAGGAGGAGCGGCACCTGGAGCGCCTCACGATAGAGGAACACCCCGTGCTCCTGCTCGCCGTGCTCCGAGAGGCCCTCGCCGTGATCGGAGAGGAGGAGGACGATCGCCCGGTCGTAGATCCCGCGCTGCTTCAAGTCGGCGAGAAAGTCGCCGACGATCGCGTCGGCGGTGGCGATCTCGCCGTCGTAGGCCAGCTTGTAGCGCGAGGCGAAGGGCTCGGGCGGCTCGTACGGCGTGTGCGGCTCGTAGAGATGGAGGAAGAGGAAGAAGGGCTTGCCGGCGCCCCCGCCAACGCCGCCCAGCCAGCGCTTGGCGATCTCCGCGGTCTCCCGGCCCGGCCGCTGGCTCCGCCCCAGGGCCTCGGAGGTCTTGACGTCGATCGCGCTGTCGTAGAAATCGAAGTCCTGAGACATCCCGGTCTCGGCGCGGAGGACGTAGGCCGACACCGCGGCCCCGGTAGCGTAGCCGACCCCCTTCAACGTCCGTGGCAGGTGCGGGTGTTTCTTGGCGTCCAAGACGTAGCCGACGTTGTCCCGCACTCCGTTCTCGGCCGGCAGGAGGCCGCTCAAGAGCGTGGCGTGGGAGGGCAGGGTGAGCGGGATGTGACTGTAGGCCCGCTCGTAGAGGATCGCGTCCTTCGCCAGCGCGTCGATGGCCGGTGTCTCGACCCCCTTGTAGCCGTAGGCCGGCAGGTGGTCCGAACGCAGGGTGTCGATCGAGATGAGGACGATCGGGGCGCCGGGGAAGGTGCCGACGGGGCCTGTCGCCTTATCAGGCGGGCCGCAGCCGGCGGCCGGCAGGAGGAGCAGAAGCAGAAGGAAGCGCTTCTTCATCCGCCGATCTCCCGCAGGAGGCCGCGAGCCTTCTGGCGATCCTCGGCGAAGCGGTCGGCCGGCGCCGTGGCGAGGAACTGGTGGAGGGCCCGGGAGGCCTCGGCCCGGCGCCCGGCCTGGGCGGCGACCAGGCCGATGTTCAGGAGCGCGTCATATTGGGTGGGGTCCAAGGCCACCGACTTCTGCCAGGCGGTCAAGGCCGGCCCCGGACCCTCCAGCCGGTAGAGGGCGACCCCGAGGGTGTTCCAGGCCGAGGCCCGCTTGCCGTCGAGCGCGAGCGAGCGTTCGAGCTCCTTGCGCGCCTCGGCCGTGCGGTCGAGGCGGAGAGTCACCATCCCCAGGAGCTCGTGGGCCCGGGCGTTTTCCGGCTGGTGGGTGAGGAGCTGGGTCAGGAGCGCCTCCGCCTCCGGATTGCGCCCGGTGTCCGAGAGCGAGGTGGCGAGGGCGCCGATCGCCTCCGGGTCGCCGCGGTCGGCGAGCGGCTTCAAGGCCGCGATCGCCTGCTGCGGATCGCCCTGGCCGGCGAGGAGGAGGACGTAGCGCTGGCGCAGGCCCGGGCTCGCCACCCCGGAGTCGACCGCCCGCTTGATGAGGTCGAGCGCGCCTTTTTCGTCGTGGCGGGCGAGCGCCACCTGGACGAGGATGTCGTAGGCCCCGCCCGGGTTCCCCTTCATCGCCAGCTCGGCGTGGGCGCGGGCGTCGTCGAGCCTCCCCAGGGCGATCAGGGAGGCGGCGGCGGCGACCGCGAGCGACGGGGTGCCGTTCGACAGCGAGAGCGCCTTCTCGAAGGCGCGGCTCGCCTCCTCATGCCGCTTCTGCCGCTGCAGGGTGAAGGCGAGGAAGGCCCAGACGTCCGCCATCTTGGGGTTGGCGGCCACCAGGCGCTCGAAGCTCAGGGCCGCCGCGGCGTCGTCGCCCGCCTGGACGTGCTCGAAGGCCTCCTCGAGCCCGGCCAAGGCCTGGCGCTGGCTCTTGGGATCGGGGAGGGTGCCGCGGGTGACGGCGGAAGAGCCGCCGAGATAGCCGAGCGAGGCGAGCTTCTGGATCGTCTCCTGGTCCTTGACCGCGTGCGGCGGCGCCAGGTTGCGGTCGTAGGGCTTGATGTCGCCGCGCATCGCGGCGAAGGTCCGGCGCTCCTGGTCGCGCAGGTTCGCCGTCTCGCCATGGTCGCGTTGGAGGTCGTAGAGCTCCGGGTCCGGGCCGTCGATGTAGTGATAGCGCTCGCCGATCAGGGAGGCGAGATCGCTCCAGCCGAGGTGGAGGCGCGGATAGAAGGTCTCGGAGTAGATCTCCCGCGTCGGCGCCTTGCCGCCGAGGACGTCCGAGAGGGGGAGGCCGGTCATCTCGGGCGGCCGGGCGACCCCGGCGAGCGCCAGGAGGGTGGGGGCGACGTCGGCCAGCTCGACCGGAGCGGCGATCGTCTCCCCCTTGTGCTCGCTGCCCGGCAGCTTCAGGAGGAGCGGCACCTGGAGGGTCTCGCGATAGAGGAAGATCCCGTGCTGCCGCTCGCCGTGGTCGTTCAACCCCTCGCCGTGGTCCGAGAGCAGGACGACGGCGGCGCGATCGTAGACCCCCAGCTTCTTGAGCTCGGAGAGGAAGTTGCCGACGATTGCGTCGGCGGTGGCGATCTCGCCGTCGTAGGGGCGGTCCCGGTAGCGCGACTTCCAGGGCTCCGGCGGCTTGTAGGGGGTGTGCGGCTCGTAGAGGTGGAGGAAGAAGAAGAACGGCTTTCCCGATTTCTCTGACATCCGGCCGCGGATCCAGTCGAGACCGAGCCGGGCGGTCTCGCTGCCCGGCCGCTGCACCTCGTCGAGCCGTTCGCCCCCCTGGACCTCCAGCGAGTCCTCGTAGAAGTCGAAGCCGGCGGCGATGCCGGTCGAATGGCGGAGGACGTAGGTCGAGACCGCTCCCCCGGTCTCGTATCCGGCGGCCTTGAGCAGTCCGGCGAGGGTCTTGTGGTGCTCGGAGTCGAAGGGATAGCCCACGTTGTCGCGCACCCCGTGCTGGGTGGGGAGGAGCCCCGAGAGGATCGAGGCGTGCGAGGGGAGCGTCATGGGGTAGTGGCTGAAGGCCCGCTGGCAGAGGATGGCGTCGCGGCGCAGAGCGTCGATCGCCGGCGTCTCCACCCCGGCGTAGCCGTAGGCGGGCAGGTGGTCCGAGCGCAGGGTGTCGATCGAGATCAGGATGATCGGCGCTCCCGGGTAGGTCGGAGCGTGCCGGCAGCCGGAGAGGACGGTCGCCAGGGCGACGAGGGTGAAGAGAGTGGAGCGGAACGCCCCCCTCCGCCCGAGCGGCTCGGAAGTACAGTTCGTCGCCATCGTCAGCCCCCGAGGTGGGCGAGGACCTGGCGCGCCTTCGCCATCTCGTCGGTCCAGCGATCGGGGGGCGCGGTGCGGAGGAAGCGCTCGAGGGCGGTCCGCGCCTCGGCGGCGCGCCCGGACTCCGCCGCCACCAGGCCGAGGTTGTAGAGCGCGTCCACCTGCCGCGGATCGAGGTCGACCGCCCGCTGCCAGGCGGCGACGGCACCGGCGCGGTCGCCCCCCTTAAAGAGGGCGACCCCCAGGGTGTTCCAGGAGATGGGGAGCCGGTCGTTCAAGGCGAGCGCCTGGCGCAGGCGGTCGCGCGCCGCGTCGCGGCGTTCCATGCGCAGGAGGACGATCCCCAGGTTCTCCAGGGTCTTGGGGTTCTCCGGCTCGGCCTTCCGGGCCCGTTCGAGGGTCGCCAGGGCCTGCGGATGCTGGCCGGCGTCCGAGAGTGCGATCCCTAAGGCATTCAGGGTTTCGGTCGAGTCGGTGCCGGTATTGCCGGTATCGGTGGCATGGGCGGCGAGCGGCGAGAGCACCGCGACGGCCTCCTTCGCCCGGCCGGCCTCGGAGAGGGCGAGGCCGAGCTGGAGGGAGAGGGAATGCTTGTCGCCGCCGTGGGCGAGCCCGTCGCGGAGGGCCTGGATCGCCTCCTCCGGCCGTTCGAGCTGGCGCAGAGACAGGGCGAGGTGCTCGTAGGCCTCCGAGAGGTCGGGGCGGGCGGCGATGCAGGCGCGCGCCAGGCGCGCCGCCAGCTCATAGCGGTGGCGCGAGTAGGCGTCGACGACGTCGTGGAGCTTCTGGTCGACCGCGATCAGGGTCTTGGGATCGTCCGCCGCCGTATAGGTCTTCCTGCCGCCAGACGCGCTGCCGCTGGTGTAGCCCAGGCTCCGCAGGCGGGCCTCCTCCTCGGCCGACACCGTCCCCTTCTTCGGCGGCCAGACCGACTCCGCCGGCAGGGCCTGGGCGAGGGCGCGGGCGGCCGGCCGGTCCTGGTCGTAGAGGTTGTGCGCCTCCTTGGGATCGGCGTTCAGGTCGTAGAGCTCCGGGAGCGGCAGGTCGACGAGCTTATGGCGGTCGCGGAGCATCCCGCGGAGCGGCGCCCAGCCGCGGTTGAGCGCCGTCGTCAGGGCCTCGAAGTAGGAGTCCTCCCGCGTCGCCGGCAGGAGGAGAGAGCGGCCGGGGAGCCGCCCGGGCGGCGCGACCCCCAGGGCGGTCAAGATCGTCGGCGCGATGTCGACATGGCGGGCGGCGCGGGTGTCCCGGCCCGGCTCGATCCCCGGCCCCCAGACGACCAGGGGGATCTTGAGCGTCCCCTCGTAGGCGAAGAGGCCGTGGGAGAGCTCGCCGTGCTCGCTTAAAGCCTCGCCATGGTCGCCGGTCATGATGACCAGGGCCGGCGGCTCCTTGTGATCGAGGAGCGGGGTCAGGAGGGGGGAGAGGAAGGAGTCCACGGCGGCGATCTCGCCCAGGTAGAGCCGGTCGCGGTAGCGGCTGGCGAAGGGCTCCGGCGGCTCGTAGGCGGCGTGGGGGTCATAGAGGTGGACCCAGAGGAAGCGGCGGCGGCCGCGGTGGGCGTTCCACCAGGCGAGGGCCGGTGCCACCACGGCGTTGCCCCGGCGCTCGGCGATGGTGAACTCGTCCGGGTTGCTGCCGCGCGGGAAACGATCGTCGTAGACGTCGAAGCCCTGGTTCAGGCCGTAGTGGGCATCCAGCGGATAGGCGCCGACGAAGGCCCCGGTGGCGTAGCCCGCCTTGTGGAGCATCGTCGCCAGGGTCGGCACGGCGGGGGAGAGGGTGAAGCCGCTGTTCTCCCGCACCCCGTGCTGGAACGGGTAGAGGCCGGTCAGGATGTTGGTGTGCGAGGGGAGGGTGATGACGTTGTGGGCATGGGCGTCGGTGAACACCCGGCCGGCGGTGGCGAGGCGGTCCAGGACCGGCGTCTCCACCTGGCGGTTGCCGGCGAATCCCAGGCTGTCGGCGCGGAGAGTGTCGATGGTGACGAGGAGGACGTCCGCCCCCTGGAGGAAGGGGCCGGGGTGGGCCGGCCCCGCCTTGGCGGGGATGGCCGCTCCGGCGAGATGGGCCGATGCCGCCGGCCCTCCTCGGGCCCACCAGGCGGCGCCCCCCGCGCCGAGGATCAGGAGAGCGGCCAGGGCCGCCTGGAGGTAGGGGGGGCGCCGCACGGCGGGAAGCTCCACGGCTACAGCGATTTGATGTACTCCTTGACCTCCGCCGCTTTGGCGTGGTTCGGCGCGAGCTCCAGGAGCTTCTGGAAGTCCGCCTTGGCCTGGGCCGGCTTGTTCTTGGCGAGATAGACCAGGCCGCGGTAGTAGTAGGCGTCCGGCAGCTCCGGATGCTCGGCGACCACCCGGTCGAAGTCCTTCGCCGCCTCGTCCAGCTTCTTCTCGTTGTAGGCCTTGATCCCGAGGTTCAGGATGGTGTTGGGATCGACGGTCGCCCCCTGCGGGAGCTTCGCCATGTAGGTCTTGGCCTCCTCCTCCCGCCCGGCCTCGACCAGCCAGTTGACGAGGAGCTGTACCGACTGCGGGTCGTCCGGGGTCAAGACCAGCGCCTGCTTCAAGGTGTCCACCGCCTGCGCGACGTTCTTCTCCACGTAGTAGGTGACCGCCACGCCGCGCAGGACCGGTGCCTGGTTGGCCTTGTCGAGCTGGGCGAGCGCCTTCTGGTACTGGGCCCTCGCGTCGGCATACTTCTGCTCCTTGAGCAGATTGTTGCCCTCTTCGATCCAGCCTTTGATCTCATTGCCCGACGGGCCGGCCTTCGCCTGCGCCTGGGCCTGGGCGGCCTGGGCCTGCTCCTTGGAGAGCTCCTTCAACGATACCCGGATCGGCTGCGGCACCCCGACGCCCCCCTCGACGACGCTGGTCCGGCCCTCCGAGGGGACGAAGCCGTCCTTGTCGATCAGGATGCGCCACTGGCCGCCGCCCAAGCCCAGCATGGCCCACTTGCCCGCCTTGTCGGTCGCGATCGGCTTGGGGCCCTTCGCCTGCTCGCCCTCGCCCTGGAGGAGGGTGATCTTGGCGCCCTCGACCGGCTTGCCCTGCGAATCGGTGACGATCCCCTGGAGCCGCCCGTGTCCCGCCCACGACTGCGCGAAGGCGGGGAGGCCGGCGAGGAGCAGAACGGCTGCCAGGGCGGCATTTCTCTTCAGGATCTTCATCGTGAGTCTCCTTCGGTTAGAGCAGAGACCGCCCTATCCTGGAGGATGGGCGCTCCGTGACGTTTCAACCGGACTTCGTACTCTGGGATTCCCTTACCAGCGCCTGGACGGCGCGGGAGGAGTTTACCCCTTTTCGGAGGGCAAAAAAAAACCGCCGGGGTCTCCCCCGGCGGAATTCAACCTAACAGACTTGAAGCTTAGCGGAAGCTGAAGCGGGCGCCGACACGGAAGATCCGGGGACTGACGATCTCCTGGACGTAATCCGTGTTCTTGATGTTCAGCCGGTGCTGGCGCTGAATGACGCTGCCGTTGTTGAGCAGGTTGAAGCAGTCGACGCCCAACGTGAGACCGAAGTCCTTGAAGTTGAGCTCCTTCTCGACGCGGCCATCGATCAGATGGATGTCCTCGTTGCGGAAGGTGTCGGAGTGCGGCGAGGCGATGATGTACGACGGGGTCGAGAAGCCCGCCCGGGTCGTCCGCACGAAGTACGGAATCGGGTAGCCCTGGTGCCCCGAGAGGTTCGCCGCCACGTTGAAGCCCCACGGACGGTCGGGCGCGATCTGGTACAGCCCGTTGACGTTGTAGGACCAGTTGCTGTTGATGTAGACGGCGCCACGCGAACCGGCGCCGGTCGAGGAGCCCTGGAGAACCGGCTCGCCGTCCTTGATGCCCGGCAGGTAGTCGGTCGGGTCGACGAGCCCGTTCTTGGGCACGTCCCAGGTCCACTTCTGGACGTTGAAGTTGCCGCGCAGCATCCACCGGTTGGAGAGACGCTTGTTGAAGTTGAACGTCGCTCCCCGGTAGTCCTGCCGGAGGCTGGTGTTGTGGAGGAAACCACCGGTACGGCTGTTGATTCCGGGCTTGAGCTCGTAGAACAGCACGTTGTACTTCTGGCCGTTCGGCAGAGTGCCCGACAGGTGGTTCAAGACGTAGTCGGCCGGGGTCGCGCGGCGGCCGACGAAGGCCGCGTTGGCACCCGCGAACGGATCGCCGCCGTCGAACACCAGGTCTTCCGCCTGGATGACGTCCGAGATGCGACGGAAGGTCAGGTTGATGCCGACGACGAACTCGGGCAGGAGGGCGTGCTCGCCGGAGAGCAGGATCTCGTCCGTGATCTGCGGCTTGAGGTTGGGGTCGACCGCGTTCGACTGCAGCGGCGTGCTGGGGTCGAGCGGGTTGTACGACTTGTTGAAGCAGTCCGCATGACCCGTGCAGGGCCGCAGCTCGTTCAAATCGGCGATGCCGTTCTTGTTGGCGTCGACATAGTCGAAGTAGACGTAAGCCTGCGGATAGAGCGGGTTCAGCCAGTTCGCGTTACCGCCGCCCAGCTGGTCGGCGAAACGGGAGTAGCTGGCCCGCAGGAGGGTCTTCCGCTCGGCACCCAAGGCGTAGGTGAGGCCCAGGCGCGGGGCGAGAGTCTTCCAGTCGAAACCGATGTCGCCGCCCTTGTAGTTGACGGCCGGGAGGAGGTTGGGGAACGCCGGGTTGGCGCGCCGGAAGGCCGGATCGTTGGTGCCGCCCTGGTCGTCGTACCGCAGGCCGATGTTGGCCGTGAGGTTGCCGGCGGTCAGGGTGTCCTGAGCGTAGCCGGTCTTGTACTTGACCGTGTAGGACGGACCGCCGTCACGGGAAGCGGCCAGCTCGGGGAGGTAACCGTAGTTGACGTAGTAGTCCTGCTGATAGCCGAGACCGGCCCAGCGGGTCAGCGAGACGACGGAAGCCTTGCGGTAGCCCGCGCCGTACTTGAGCTCGTGGCTGACGTTCCCGGTGTTGAAGAAGTTCGAGCCGTCGAGCTTGTACTGGTGGGTCGGGCGGTCGGTGGTGTAGAGGAAGAGGCTGTTGTGCCAGGTGAAGGTCGGGTCGAGCGTCGGAGTGACGTCCAGCCCGCCCTCGGGCTTCAGGGTGAAGCCGTTGCGGCTGTAGGAAACGAGGCCGGTCAGGAAGAAGCTCGAGCTGAAGATCTGCGTGTCCTCAGCCTTGTAGACGTGCGTCGGACCGGTCTGGTCCCAAGTGGTCGGCTGCGGCCGGGTCGGGCCCGCGCCACGTCCGAACTTGGTCTTGTTGCCCAACAGGTAGAAACCGGTCGCCGAGTTGTTGGCCGTGATCTGCGCGTTCAACTTGGCGTTGGTGGTCGCCAGCTTGGTCTTGTCGCTGACGCCATTCGGGAAACCGGTGGCCGGCGCGGTCAGGAGGCTGGGCTTCTGGCTGCCCCAGGCACCCCAGATCCACAGCCGGTCCTTGACGATCGGGCCGCCGAGCTCGGCGCCGTAGTCGGTGACCTCGACGATACGGTTGCCACGGGCGAACGCCGGCTGGGCCGACGATGCCTTGGTGGGGTTGAAGCAGGGCTTCGGGACCCCCGTGGCGCAGACCGGATCGGCCGGGTTGTTGTCGGAACCGCCCTGGAAGACACCCGCCTTGCCGAGCTTGCTCTTGTCGAAAGAGGTGTTGCCCTGCCAGGCGTCCTTGGTGTCGTAGTAACGGCCGGAGCCCCGCCACTCGTTGGTGCCGCGCTTGGTCACCATGTTGAGGACGACGCCGCCGGTGGCGATCGTCGCGTCGGTGCCGCCCGTCGTGACCTGCATCTCTTCGAACGCGTCGAAGTCGTAGTAGGTCGGGGAGCCGCCGAGCGCGCCCATGTCGGTGATGACGACGCCGTCGACCGCCCAGATGGACTGGGTGCCGGCGGAGCCGGGGCCGACATAGGTGGACTGCTGACCGCTCTGGTCGCCACCGACGTTGATACGGTCGGTGAGCACGCCAGGCACCTGCTGGAGGATGGTCCAGGGGTCACGCGCGGTGGGGATCTTCTCGAGCTCGGTCTGGGTGACCGTGGCGCCGGTGGAGATCTTGCGCTCGTCGAGCAGCGGGCTCTCGGTGGTGACCGTGATGGTCTCCTCGATGGCCGGCTGCAAGGTGACCTCGATCGTCGTGTTGCGGCCAACGGCGATGCTGATGTTCGGGTACTCGACGCTCGAGAAGCCCTCGAGCTGGGCGCTCAGGTGATTGGTGCCCGGCGGCAGGCCGAGGAAACGGAACTGCCCCTGGGCGTTGGTGACCTGCACCTGCGGGGCGCCTCCGCCGGTCAGAGTCACGGTGACCCCGGGGAGGGCGGCGCCCTTGTCGTCGACGACGGAACCGTACAGGTTGCCGCTCTGCAACTGGGCGAAGGCGGCACCGCCTCCAACCAGGAGCAGCAACGCGGCCACCACTACGGCGCGTCCCCAAAACTTGCTGCTTTTCATACGGATGAACCTCCCTCTTTCAGTTGTTTGGATGAGCCTTCGTTCGGCGAAGGCTCAGAATGAACAGTAGACGGTGTAGGACTGCATATCAGGGTCGTGGGCAACACCTCCTTTCCATCGGGTGACAATGGAGTAGCTTCAGAATGGCTTGCGAGTGTATAGAACATGCCAAAGGCCGGTCAAGCAAGGGGGGTGCCACTCGCAGATTTATCTTCGAGATCGGCGTAACTTACTGTAAATACTAGGGTTGTTGGTTTGTTCAGGGATGAACCGAGGGCTGTTTTTCGGGCTCCCGATCCAGGGGATTGGAGGCTGTCTCCAAAGTTTTGGATCGTGCCCGGGTGCTGCCGTTCCCTGGTATCCTGGTTGCCATGTGGCGTCGGTTCCAGCCTCTTCTCCTTCTCCTGTTCCTCGGCTGTGCCGAGTATCAGCCCTTCGACTCGGTGGGGCATCTCCGGGCCGAGTTTGCGCGGCGGGTGGGGGCCGACCGCGCCGCGAAGATCGCCATCCCCTACGATCTGAACGACGAGATCCGCGCCAAGCTGCCGAAGAAGTTCGGCGCCGGCGCCGCCGACATGACGCGCCTCGTCACCGTCCGCGACTACATCTTCAACCGGCTCGGCCTCCAGTACTCCCTGCTGCCGACCCGCAACGCCGTCGAGACCTACCGCGACCGCGAGGGCAACTGCCTCTCCTTCGTCAACCTGTTCGTGGGGATCGCGCGGGCGGAGGGGTTGAACCCGTTCTACGTCGAGGTCACCGACCTCCAGAAGTGGAACCGGCGCGGCGGCCTGGTCATCAGCCAGGGGCACATCGTCGCCGGCGTCTACGTCAACGGCCAGCTCGCGACGTTCGACTTCCTGCCCTTCAAGCCCAAGGCCTACAAGAGCTTCAGGCCGATCGACGACCGCACGGCCGCGGCCCACTTCTACAACAACCTGGGGGCCGAGGCCCTGCTCGCCGGCGACGCCGAGAAGGCCCAGCAGCTGATCGAGGTCGCCGTCGGGATCGCCCCCGAGTTCCCCAAGGCCCTGAACAACCTGGGGGTGTGCTACGCCCGCCGGGGGCAGACCGACCGCGCCCTCGAGGTCTACCAGCGGGGCCTCGCCATCGACCCCAACGACGAGCTCATCCTGACCAACCTCGCCCGCGCCTACCAGCAGCTGGGCAGGCAGGGCGAGGCCGCCACCATCCTCGAGAAGATCGAGGGGTCGAAGACGACCAATCCCTACTTCTTCGTCTACGAGGGGGACCTGGCCCTCTCCCGCGGCGACCACCAGAAGGCCCTCGAATACATGACGCGGGCCTTCAAGCAGGACAGCGAGATCCCCGAAGTCCACGTGGGGTTCGTCAAGGTATACTTGGCGCTGGGTGAAATGGACAAGGCCCGGCACCACCTGGAGCGGGCTCTCACGCTCGACGCCACCAACCCGGAGGCTCGCGAGCTCGCCCGCATGTTGGCAAAGTGACAGAGCGCGCCGCCGTTCCCTCCGCGCTGCCGAAGCGGTCCCGCCTCTTTCCCGGAGAGGTCCGATGACGATGCCCGCCCAGAAGATGCCCGCCCAGAAGCCCCTGTCCCTGGCGATCGCCCTCCTGGCGTTCCCCCTGGCCCTCCTGGCTCCAATGTCGCCCGTGGCCGCCGCCACTCCCTCGCTGCCGCCGCCGGCCACCTCGGCGACCCCGGCGACTCCGGCGCCACCCCCGGCAACCGGCACGCCGCCGAAAGCGACCGGCCCCAGGGAGCGGTTCGAGGACACCTCGCAGGTCTTAGCCGTCGAGGTGCCGGTCAACGTCACCGGGCGCGACGGCCAGCCGGTGCGCGGCCTCAAGGCCACCGACTTCGAGGTCTACGACGAGGGCGCGGCGCAACCGGTCACCGGCTTCGAGGTGGTGGACCTGGAAACCCTCTCCCCCCCGCCGGCCGCCCAGGCGGCGCCCGTGCCGCCGCCCCCCGCCGCCGAACCGGTCTCCTCGGCCCGGCGCCACTTCCTCCTGCTCTTCGACCTCTCGTTCTCGAATCCCATCGCCGTGTTGAAAGCCCGCCTGGCGGCGCGCGACTTCCTCCTCCAGTCTCTGCGTCCCACCGATCTCGCCGCCGTCGCCACCTTCTCGATCGACACCGGCCCGCGCCTGGTCGTCACCTTCACCTCCGACCGGGCGCAGCTCGCGCGCGGCATCGACACCCTGGGAACGCGCCAGCTCGCGCAGTCGACCCAGCGCGTCGATCCCCTGCGCTTCGTCATTGAGGAGCCGGTGTCGGATACCGTCGTCGGCACCGCGCGGGACTCCAACACCTCCCCCCAGTCGGCCGAGCTCCGGGCGGACACCGAGGCGGCGCTCTTGGAGAGCATCAAGGCGGTGGGCAAGGCGGCCGACCGCGACCAGCGCAGCTTCGAGCGCACCCGGATCAAGGCGCTCGCCCGCTCGATGGGGGACCTGGCGAAGGCCTTAGACAGCGTCAAGGGGCGCAAGTACCTGATCTACTTCTCCGAGGGTTTCGACAGCCGGCTGCTCCTTGGCCGCAACCCCGAGGGGAGCGAGTCCGAAGAGGAGAATTCCGACATCCTGGAGGGCCACCACGAGCGGGTGGACAGCGACAACCGCTTCGGCAACACCCAGCTCCAGAAGTCGGTCAACGACATGCTCGAGCAGTTCCGCCGCGCCGACTGCGTCATCCAGGCGGTCGACATCGGCGGCCTGCGCGCCGGGGCCGACCTCTCGGGCTCGATCCGCAACACCGGCCAGGACGCGCTCTTCTACATGGCCAACGAGACCGGCGGCGAGCTGTTCAAGGATGCCAACAACCTGCGCCAGCAGCTCGACCGGGTGCTCGACCGGACGACCGTCACCTACCTCCTGACCTTCGAGCGCAGCGACCTGAAGCTCGACGGCGCCTACCACCGGCTGCGGGTCAAGGCCAAGCTGCCGGCCGGCGCCCGGCTCTCCTACCGCACCGGCTACTACGCGCCGCGGCCGTTCCGCTCGCTCGATGCCCTGGAGCGCAACCTGCTCGCCTCGGACGGCATCCTGAGCGCCGTGCCGCGGCGAGACGTCGACATCTCGCTCCTGGTGGCGCCGTTCCGTGCCGCCCGCGACCGCGCCTACGTGCCGGTGATCATCGAGGCCGGGGGGAAGGGCCTCCTCGCCGGCCAGAAGGGCGACAAGCTCAAGCTCGAGCTCTACACCTACGTCACCAACCAGCGCGGCGAGATGAAGGACTTCTTCACCCAGGTCTTCGGTCTCGACGTGGCGAAGGGGCGCCAGGCTCTCCTCGACTCCGGGGTCAAGTACTACGGTCACCTGGACCTCCCGCCCGGGCAGTACCGGGTGCGGGTCCTCGTCCGGAACGCCGACACCGGGCGGACGGGGACGGCGAACTCGGCGCTCGTCGTCCCCGCCTACGGCGAGGCGCAGCCCGACCTCCTGCCCCCCCTCTTCTTCGAGGCGCCGGGCCGCTGGCTCATGGTGCGCGAGCATCCGAAGGGGGGCGCCGCGGGGGAGGGGTCCGGCTCGGTCGTCTACCCCTTCACCGTCAACGGCCAGCCCTACGTGCCCGCCGCCCGACCCTCCCTGTCGAGCGAGAAGAAGGCGAAGCTCTGCCTGGTGGCCTACAACATGGGCGCCGGCAAGCTGGCGGTCGACGGCGAGGTCCTCTCCGCCCAGGGGCAGGTGCTGCCCGGCGGGCTCCTGTCGCTCGTCGAGCGCACCGCGACCGGCATCGCGGGGGTCGACAAGCTCCTCGCCACCTTCGAGCCCCGGGGCCTGCCGGCGGGCGACTACGTCCTCCGGGTGGCGGTCAGCAACCCGGCGACCGGCAGCAAGCGGGAGAGCTCCGTCCCGTTCGTCGTCAACTGAATTCTTCCTGATCCCGAAAGGGGGGGGCTCATGTCTTGCCGCCGTTTCCTGCCGCCTGCCGCGGGACCTCTCCTCGTGTTTGCCCTGGGGACGATGGGGATGACGGCCCTCCCCGCCGTTCCGGAGGCGGCGGCCGAGCGCTTCGCCGGCGCTGCCACCAACGTCGTCGCGATCGAGATCCCGGTCGAGGTCGTCAAGGACGGCCAGCCGGTGCGCGGACTTGCCGCCGCCGACTTCGAGGTCGCCGAGGGGCGCAAGAAGCTCAAGGTGACCGGCTTCGACGTCGTCGACCTGGCCACCGCCTCGAACCAGCCGGGGACGGCGGCGCTCGCGCCTCTGGCGCCTCTGGCAATCGCCGCGCGGCGGCACTTCCTCCTTCTCTTCGACTTCGCCTTCTCCGATCCCAAGTCGATCGTCAAAGCCCGCCAGGCGGCCCGCGACCTGGTCTTGAAAGCGCTCCACCCGAGCGATCTCGTGGCGGTCGTCACCTACAGCGCGGCCCAGGGCTCGCAGCTCGCCCTCGACTTCACCTCCGACCGCCGGCAGATCGACTGGGCGATCGAGAACCTCGGCCGGCCGCTCGACCGCGGCAAGACGGCCGATCCCCTGCGCCTGGTGGTGGCGCAGGTCCCGGCGGTCGGCGGCCAGCAGGACTTGGGCACCGCCAACGGGAGCCCGGATCCGAGCCTCGGCACGGACGCATTCGGCGCCCCGGGCTCGGCCCTCGGGGCCCAGGCCGACCGGCAGAACCGGCAGGAGCAGCAGAACCGCGTCCTCGCCCTCTCCCGCTCGCTTGCCGACCTCGCCAAGACCCTGGGCAACGTCGACGGGCGCAAGTACGTCGTCTACCTCTCCGAGGGGTTCGATGGCTCGCTCATGACCGGCAGGGTGGAGAGCCGGGACGAGATGCAGCAGCAGACCCAGGCCGATCCCGTCAACCCGACCGCCACCGTCGACCCGGCGACCCAGCCCTGGGCGACCGACACCGAGGCGCGCCACGGCGACACCCGGACCCTCAACCGGCTGGAGAAGACCTTCGAGGAGCTCCGCCGCGCCGACTGCGTCATCCAGGCGGTCGACATCGGCGGCCTGCGCGGCGGCGGGGCGGGCAACGGCCGGGAGGCCCTCTTCAGCCTGGCCAAGGAGACGGGCGGCGAACTCTATGAGAACTACAACGACTTGGGCGGCGCCATGGGGCAGATGCTCACCCGCACGAGCGTCACCTACGTCCTCACCGTGCAGCCCGAGGACCTGAAGCTCGATGGCGCCTACCACCGCATCACGGTGGGATTGAAGAGCGCGCCGCGCGGCACCCGGGTGGTCGCCAAGCCCGGCTACTACGCCCCCAAGCCCTTCGCCCAGAGGAACCCGCTCGAGCGGATGCTCGACGCCGCCGACGCGATCGTCGGCGGCACCGAGGGCGGGGCGATCGCGACCTCGGTGCTGGCGGCGGCCTTCCGGCCCGCTGCCGGGGCGGCGGCCTACGTCCCGGTCCTGATCGAGGTCGACGGCCCGGGCCTCCTCGCCAACCAGCCGGGGGACGTCGTGCCCACCGAGATCTACTCCTATGCCCTGGACGGCGCCGGCGCCGTGCGCGACTTCTTCTCACAGAACCTCGGGCTCGACCTCGTCAAGGTCGGTCCCCAGGTCAAGCAGGGCGGCTTGAAGTTCTTCGGCCATCTGGACCTGCCGGCGGGCGACTATTCGCTCCGGGTGCTGGTAAGGAACGGCAAGACCGGCGCCTACGGCTTGAAGGTGGTGGCGGTCAAGGTGCCGGCGTTCGCCCAGGCCGGTCCGTTCCTCCTTCCCCCCTTCTTCCCCGAGCCGCCGGGCCGCTGGCTCCTGACCCGCGAGGCCCAGCGCGGGGCGGTGGCCGCCGGGCAGGAGGTGCCCTATCCGTTCATGATGCGGGAGGAGCCCTACATCCCGGCCTCCCGGCCGGTGCTCGGGGCGGGGCGGGACGCGAAGCTCTCCTTAGTCGTCTACAACCTGGGCGAGGGCGAGGTCCATGCCTCCGCCAAGGTCCTGGGCGCCGACGGCAAGGAGATGCAGCCGGCGGTCTTGACCGTCACCGACCGCGAGCGCGGGAGCGCCGCCCGCCCCGACCGGCTGACGGCGAGCCTCAAGGGGCCGGAGCTCGCCCCCGGCGAGTACCAGCTCGAGATCAGCGTGACCTCCGGCTCCGGGGCTCGGCAGACGAGCTCGATCCCGTTCGTCATGGCGAAACGATAAGGAGGCTTCATGCAGAACCGCTTCTCGCCGGCCGCCCTCGGTTCCACGCTTCTCGCCCTCGCTCTCCTCGCCCCGGCCGCGTCGCGGGCGAAGGCCGAGAGGTTCGACGGGGCGACCGCCAACGTCGTCGCCGTCGAGGTGCCGGTCGAGGTCGTCCGGGACGGCCAGCCGGTGCGCGGCCTCTCCGCCGCCGACTTCGAGGTCACCGAGGGGCGCAAGAAGCAGAAGATCGCCGGCTTCGACGTCGTCGACCTCGCCGCCCCGGCCCGGCCGGGTGTCGCCTCGTCGCCGCCGTCGCCGTCGGCCTCGCCCTCCATCGCCGCCCGGCGCCACTTCCTCCTCCTCTTCGACCTCACCTTCTCCGAGCCCAAGTCGGTCGTCAAGGCCCGCGAGGCCGCGGCGGACCTGGTCGCCAAGGCCCTCCATCCGAGCGACCTCGTGGCCGTCGCCACCTACAGCGCGGCCAAGGGGCCGCAGCTCGCCTTGGGCTTCACCTCCGACCGGCGGCAGATCGCCGCGGCGATCTCTGCCCTCGGGCTCACCCAGCCCCTCGAGCGCAACGCGGGGAGCGATCCCTTGCGCCTGGTGGTGGCCGAGACTCAGCTCCCCAATCAGATCGAGAGATTCCTCGTCGGGAAGCAGGGGAGCCAGGTCGACCGCACCAACGAGCTCCTCGACAACCTGGTCGCCTTGGACGAGCACCTCGAGCGCCAGAGCCGGGAGAACCAGCAGGACCGGGTCATCGGCCTCTCGCGTTCGCTCGCCGACCTCGCGCGGACGATGGCGACCGTCCGGGGGCGCAAGTACGTCGTCTATCTCTCCGAGGGGTTCGACAGCACCCTCCTGACCGGCAGCACGCCGGTCGCGGACGACAACCATGCGATCAACCCCAACGCCAACTTGAGCTCCAACCCCGAGACCCAGCAGTGGACGATCGACAGCGACGCCCGCCACGGCGACACCCGGACCCAGAACCGGCTGGAGAAGATGTTCGAGCAGTTCCGCCGCGCCGACTGCGTCATCCAGGCGGTCGACATCGGCGGTGTGCGCGCCGCGGGCGGCGACGGGACCCTGGGCTATACCCGGCCCAGCGGCAAGGACGCCCTCTTCAGCATGGCCCGGGAGACCGGGGGCGAGCTGTACGAGAACTGGAACGACCTCGGCGCCGCCATGGGACAGATGCTCGCGCGGACGAGCGTCACCTACGTCCTCACCCTGGAGCCCGAGGACCTCAGGCTCGACGGCGCCTACCACGAGATCCACGTCACCTTGAAGAACCCGCGCGGGGCGCGGGTGATCGCCAAGCCCGGCTACTACGCCCCCAAGCCGTTCGCGGCGCACAACCCGGTCGAGCGGGCCCTGGACGCGGCCGACACGATCGTCGGCGGAGTCGAGAGCGGGACGATCGCCATGTCGGTGCTGGCGGCGCCGTTCCGGCACTTGGCCGGCACTACCGCCTACGTGCCGGTGCTCATCGAGGTCGACGGCCCGGGCCTGCTCGCCGGCTTCGGCGGCGACGTCGCCCCCGCCGAGATCTACGCCTACGCCCTGGACGCGGCCGGCGGCGTGCGCGACTTCTTCTCGCAGAACCTGAACCTCGACCTCCTCAAGGTCGGACCCCAGCTCGAGTCCGGGGGCTTGAAGTTCTTCGGCCACCTGGACCTGCCGCCGGGAGACTACTCGTTGCGGGTGCTGGTCAGGAACGGTAGGACCGGGGCGCACAGCCTGCGGGTGGTGCCGGTTTCGGTGCCGGCCTTCGCGGAGGCGGGCCCGTTCCTCCTGCCGCCCTTCTTCCACGATCCACCGGGGCGCTGGCTGCTCACCCGCGAGGTGCCGCGCGGGGTGGCGCCGGAGGACACGCCCTACCCCTTCATGGCGCGGGAGAAGGCCTATGTCCCGGCCTCCCGGCTGGTGCTCGGGCCGGGGCAGGGCGCGGAGCTCTCGCTCGTCGCCTACAACCTGGGTGGCGGCGAGGTCACGGCCGGCGCCCGGGTGCTGGGGGTGGACGGCAAGGAGGTGCCGGGGGCCGCCCTCGCGGTGACCGACCGCGAGCGCGGGGGCGACGCGCGCCCCGACCGGCTGACGGCGAGCTTCAAGGCGCCGCCGCTCGCTCCCGGCGAGTACCGGCTCCAGGTGACGCTCACCGCCGCCGGGGGGGCCCGACAGACGAGCTCGATCCCGTTCGTCGTCGCCAAGCCCGGACAACAGGGATAGGGTAGAGTCTCTGAAAACTGAAATGAGGACCTGATGAACCGTTCGATCCGAGTCCGAAAGGGGGACTTTATGCCTGGGAAGAAAAAATTCTGGCCGCTGGCCGCGGGGTTCGCCTTCGCCGCGGCGGCCCTGCTCGCCCCGGCCGCGCCGCCGGCGTCCGCCGAGAGGTTCAACGGCGAGACGGCCAACGTCGTCGCCATCGAGCTGCCGGTCGAGGTCGTCAAGGACGGCCTACCGGTGCGCGGCCTGACCGTCAACGACTTCGAGGTCAGCGAGGGGCGCAAGAAGCTCAAGGTCACCGGCTTCGACGTCGTCGACCTCGCCTCCGCGCCCTCCCAACCGGGCGCGGCGCCGGTGCCGACGGCGGCGCGGCGGCACTTCCTCCTGCTCTTCGACCTGACCTTCTCCGAGCCCAAGTCGATCTTGAAGGCCCGCCAGTCGGCCCAGACCCTGGTCGCCAATTCGCTCCATCCGACCGACCTGGTGGCGGTCGCCACCTACAGCGGGGCCCGGGGGCCTCAGCTCGCCCTGGGCTTCACCGCCGACCGCCGGCAGATCGCCTCGGCGATCGAGACCCTGGGGGTCGCCAAGCCGACCGAGCGCAGCCAGGGGGCGGACCCGTTGCGCCTGGTGTATGAGTCGGAGCTCCACGAGTCGAGCTTCTCCACGACCCGCAGCATCAATGCCAACTCCTTCGACAACAAGGCCGAAAGGGAGGGCGAGCTGCTCGACACCTTGAAGAGCCTCTCCGAGGCCACCGGGCGCCAGGACCGGCAGAACCAGGTGAACCGGGTAGTGGCCTTCTCCCGCTCGATCGCCGACCTCGGCCGGATGATGGGCAACGTCGACGGCAGGAAGTACGTCGTCTTCCTCTCCGAGGGGTTCGACAGCTCGCTTCTGACCGGCAGCACCCCCTCGGACCCGCAGGAACAGGCGCAGAGCTCCCTCACCAACGAAACCACCCCCTGGGCGCGCTCCACCGAAGGGAGCACCGGCGACATCAAGACCTTGAATCAGATGGAGAAGCTGTACGAGGAGTTCCGCCGGGCGGACTGCGTCATCCAGGCGGTCGACATCGGCGGCCTCCGCGGCCAGGGGGACCTGGGGTTCGTGCGGCCGAACGGCAAGGAAGCCCTCTTCGCCATGGCCAAGGAGACTGGCGGCGAGCTCTACGAAAACTGGAACGACTTAGGCGGCGCCATGGGGCAGATGCTCAAGCGGACGAGCGTCACCTACGTCCTCACCGTGCAGCCCGAGGACCTGAAGCTCGACGGCCAATACCACAAGATCAAGGTCGATTTGAAGAACGCGCCGCGCGGCACCCGGGTGGTCGTCAAGCCGGGCTACTACGCCCCCCGGCCGTTCGCCCAGCGCAACCCGCTCGAGCGGGTCCTCGACGCGGCGGACACGATCGTCGGCGGCATCGAGAGCGGGTCGATCGCCATGTCGGTCCTGGCCGCCCCCTTCCACTTGAACGCCGGGCCCACGGCCTACGTGCCCATCGTCGCCGAGATCGACGGCCCGGGCCTCCTCGCCAACCTCCAGGGCGACGTCGTCCCGACCGAAATCTACGCCTACGCCTTGGACGGCTCGGGCGCCGTGCGCGACTTCTTCTCCCAGAACCTGGGGCTCGCCCTGGCCAAGGTCGGTCCCCAGCTCAAGGCGGGGGGCCTGAAGTTCTTCGGCCACCTCGACCTGCCGCCGGGCGACTACTCGGTCCGGGTGCTGGTAAGGAACGGCAAGACCGGGGCGTTCAGCCTGCGGGTGGTGCCGGTCAAGGTGCCGGCCTTCGCCCAGGCCGCGGGCCCGGTCCTCCTGCCCCCCTTCTTCCCCGAGCCGCCGGGCAAGTGGCTCATGACCCGCGAGGCGCCGCGCGGAGCCGCGGCGACGGGCCAGAACCCGCCCTACCCATTCATGATGCGGGAGCAGCCCTACATCCCCTCCTCGCGGCCGGTGCTCGGGGCCGGGCAGAACGCCCAGCTCTCGCTCGTCGTCTACAACCTGGGCGCCGGCGAGGTCAAGACCGATGCCAAGGTGCTCGGCGCGGACGGCAAGGAGCTCCAGGCGGCCGACTTGAAGGTGACCGACCGCGAGCGCGGCGGCGCCGCCAACCCCGACCGTCTGACGGCGAGCTTCAAGGCGCCGCAGCTCCAGCCGGGCGACTACCAGCTCCAGGTCACCTTGACCGACGGCGGGGGAGCCCGGCAGACGAGCTCGATTCCGTTCGTGGTGGCGAAACCCGGGGCGCGTGGGTAGCGCGGTCCGGGTCGTCCTCCACCCGGGGCGCGAGAAGTCGGTTTTAGACGGCCACCCCTGGCTCTTCTCGGGGTCGGTGGCGCGCGCGGAGGGCTCGCACGAGGCCCCTCTGGCGCTCGTCGTCGACTCCTCCGGCCGGGCGCTGGGGGTGGGCCTCTACAGCCCGCGCTCGCAGATCCGGGTCCGCCTGCTCACCTGGGGGGAGGGTGAGCCCGCCGCGATCGACCAACGTTTCTTCGCCGCCCGCCTGGCCGAGGCCCAGGCTCTCCGCCGGGCGGTGCTGCCTCCCGACACCACCGGCTATCGGCTCGTCAACGCCGAGGGGGACGGCCTGCCGGGCTGGACGGTCGACCGCTATGGCGACGTCCTGGTCAGCCAGGTGACGGCGGCCGGCCTGGAGGCCTTGCGCACCGAGGCCTACGGAGCGTTGGCCGAAGCCCTGCCGGGGACGGCGATCTTGCAGTCGAACGACCTCCCGGCGCGGCGTGCCGAGGACCTCACCCGGGAGGACGAGGTGATCGCCGGGGAGATCCCGGCCGAAGTCGCCTTCCGCGAGTCGGGCTTAAATTTCACCGCCGACTTGGAGGCGGGGCAGAAGACCGGCTTCTACTGTGACCAGCGGGAGAACCGGCGCCTGGTCGAGCGCTACGCCGCCGGCCGCTCGGTGCTCGACCTTTTCGCCCACTCGGGAGCGGTCGGCCTCTATGCCCTGCGGGGCGGCGCCACCCGGGTGGTCCACGTCGAGTCCTCGGCCCAGCTGATCGACCGGGGCCGCCGCCACTACGAGGCCAACGGGCTCTCCGGGGATCGTGCCGAGTGGGTGAAGGCGAACGTCTTCGAGGACCTGAGGCAGAGGAGCGAGCGTTACGACCTGGTGGTCTGCGACCCGCCCCCCCTGGTCCGCAAGCGCGCCGACCTGGACTCCGCGGCCCGCGCCTACAAGGACTTGAACCGCCTGGCGCTCCAGCGCCTGGCCCCCGGCGGCCTCTTCCTCACCTTCAGTTGCAGCGGCGCGGTCGACACCAAGCTCTTCCGCCAGATCCTCTTCGCCGCCGCGGTCGAAGCCGGCGTCCGCCTCGCCCTCCTGGCGCCCCTGGGCGCCGCCCCTGACCACCCCGTGGCCGTCACCCATCCGCAGGGCGAGTACCTCAAGGGGTGGCTCGCGGTGGCGCAGGGGCCGGTGGTGGGCGCTGATCCAGCGCGCATCTTGGAAGCCTCGTGAGTCCTCAAGCAGCGTAGCGGACGATCTCCAACTCCGCGCTCGGATCTGCCCGCTCAAGGATCGCGTCCACCTGTTGCAGGACCCCGTCCTCCAGAGCGTACTCGCTGCAGCTTTCGCACTGGAGTACCGGGAGGGCCTTCACGATGACGATGGTCGTCTCGCTCAGCTTGAAGGGTAGGTCCGTGACGATAGGGACCAGAGTCGAGCCGCAGACATGGCACTTCAAGGCTTTCTCCTCGTTTTCAAGTCTTGCTCCCAATCTTTCGGGTCGGGCTGATAGGCGGTGACGACCCGCACGTTGTCTCCTTCGAGATCAACAGCGAAGAGCACGTGGAAGACCGTACCGCCTGCCCGTCCATATACGAGATAGCTGGGCAGATACTTGTCCTCCGGGTAGCTTTCGATGATCTCGAACGCGTCGACTGCGCCCAGGATCGAAGCTCGCTCAATGAACCTCCTGCGGAGGCGCATGTTTGCGTGATATGTCCAAAGAATCTTGCGTTGGCTCACACATCGCCGGATGAAGTCCAAGGGACGGTCCGGGAGGAGGCGCTCGATAGGCATAGGCTCGGTCTCGGCCGTCGATCCGAGTGTAGTATACCGGTCGCCCGATGGACACCGCGGCAGATCCACGAACTTCGCCAGCAACGGCAAGATGGCGCCCTGTAAGAATCATCCCCCTCCTGCGTTCCTAGCACTGAGGTCCAGGAGGGCTGATGCGCCGCTTTACAGGGATTCTTCGCACGAGATCAGCATGTCGATGCGCCGAAAGGGTCTGTCATACCCAAATCTGAGATTTGGCCGGTGGCCGGCCGCTTCCTCGTCGCCGTCAACGTGTTCTTCCCGGTCGTCGTCGGAATCCTGTCGGCGGATCTGAGAAGCGCGTCGCGGAAGTGCTCGCGATGGTCGCCCTGGAAGATTCCGCCCACCGGAAGATCAAGGGCTTCTCGGGTGGCATGAAACGGCGCGTGGGGATCGCGCAGGCGCTGGTCAACGATCCGAAAGTCTTGATCGTCGACGAGCCGACCGCCGGTCTCGATCCCGAGGAGCGCATCCGGTTTCGCAATCTCCTCGTCCACCTGGCTGCCGACCGGACGGTGATCCTCTCCACCCACATCGTCGAGACATCGGACAGACCTGCCGCGAGAGCTCGGTGTGGGGGACTTCCGGAGGTGCCAGGCGATTCGTTTGAACCGCTCCGGCGGCGAGCCGGCAGCCGAAGCGGCTTCCTACCGGTGTTATACTTCGGGCATGAAAACGGCCATCTCCGTTCCTGATCCCGTGTTCGAGGCGGGGGAGCGTTTGGCTCAGCGGCTCGGTGTCTCTAGAAGTCACCTGTACTCCATCGCGCTTCGCGCCTACCTGGAGCGGCACGATGATGACGAGGTGACCCGGCGGCTGAACGAGGTCTACGACCGGGAGCCCTCTGAGCCCGATCCGGTCTTTACCAAGCTCGCGTCTCGCGCCCTGCCTCGGGAGTCATGGAAATAGCCCGCGGCGAGATCTGGTGGGCCGACCTGCCGGACCCCGAGGATTCCTCACCAGCCGGCACACGACCGGTCCTCGTGATTCAGTCCCAAGCGTTCAATCGCAGCCGCGTCCAGACCGTCATCACAGTGGTCATCACCGGCAACCTGGCTCTCGCGCAGGCGCCGGGCAACGTCGAGATCGGCGTTCGGGAGTCGGGCCTGCCCCGGCCCTCTGTGGTCAACGTCTCTCAGCTATTCACCCTCGACAAGCGATCCTTGCGGTCGCGCGCGGGGCGTTTGCGGCCCACCACGATGGAAGCGGTCGGCGAGGGTCTGCGTCTATCGATGGCGCTCTGAGCCGCGACCTCCTCCGGGACTGGTGCCGAGGCTGAGATCGTTTCTGAGCCGGACGGAAAAATCTTCGCCCGTCCGTCGATCTAGTTGAGGAGGATTGACGATGGTGAAGAATTCGAAGGGGTTGATCCTTTGGCTGGCCCTGGTCTTGGTCCTCGTAGTCCTGGGAAGCTGGCCGCGGCCAGGCTCGGACCCGCTCGAGTTCCCCGCCGGCTTCCACTACCCGGCGCAGGTCGCCGGGGTGACGGAAGGCCAGACGTCCGTGACGGTGACCCACATCGCGAGGAAAGGCCAGCCCAAGGAGCTCCTCCCAGTGCCGGCGGAGCTGCGGGCCTTCGTCAAGTCTTCGATCCACCCAAGGGATCTGGTCGACATCCAGTCGAAGCCGAAGCTGAATCTGCAGATCGATACGCAGCCCGTGACGCCTTGGATGCGGTTTGTGACCATGATGGGTGCCGCCGCCCTCCTCTTGCTCTTCGCCTGGGTCGTACTGGGCAAGGGAGCGATCGCCAATCTCATCCTTGGGATCGACGGTCTCTACAGCAAGTCAAAGTTCCAACTCGTCGTCTGGTTCGGGGTTTTGATGGTCGCTTACCTGTCCACGCTCTGGCTGCGCTTCTGCTACAGCGCCAACTTGCTGATCGGAACTGTCCGGATCCCGGCCAATCTGCTCGCCCTCTCCGGCCTCTCCGCGCTGACCTTCGCTGGAGCCAAGGCGATCACCCAGACGAAGCAGGATCGGGTCGACGCCGCGGTGGCGAAAGGCGTTCCGAATGCGGCGTCTCTCTACAAGGCCAACGTCCGCTCGGCCAACCTGGTCTATGACCTCGTCCACGACGACGGCACCCACGTCGACCTCGGCGACTTCCAGATGGTACTGATCACGCTCGTCGCAGCGCTCACCTACGTCGTCCAGGTCTTCATGTTCCTACGCGCCCTCGACCTTTCGGCCACGGTGACCCTGCCGGACGCCGACAGCACACTGCTCGCCGCGTTCGGCCTCGGCCAGGGCGCCTACCTGCTCAAGAAGGCCGCCTCCGGTTCCAACCCTGACCCCGACCCCACGCCGAACGGGGCCGCTCCCGGAGCGGGTGGACCTGGCGGAGCCGCCGGGGCTGGCGGAGCCGCCGCTCTGCCTCCAGCGCCGGCTGCCGGGCCTGCCCCGGCTGCGGCCGTCGCTGCCGTTGCTCCGGTCGCACACGGAACTGCCGTCGCCGCTCCTCCCGCCGCGCCGCCAGCCGTACACAGGTCCCGGGTCGGCCTGGAGTCCTAGCGAGGCTCGGCCAGCCGGCGGCTCAAGTACTAGCCGCCGGCTGGTTCAAACCCGGGCGTTGCGGGGGAGGGGCGTCGGCTCCGTTCGAACCCCTGGCAGAGAGAGGGCGGCTGGGGAGGTTCATGGTTCCCGTGGCTCCTAGTCCTCCGGTGAGCGCATCCCGGGACGTAGGGACGACGCTCGCCGGGTGCTGGCGACCCCATGCCGACGCCGGGGGAAACTCGCCCGGTGTTGGGAACGCTCGCCAGCACCGGGCGAAGCTTTCCCGGTATCAGGAAACGTAATCCCGGCATCGGGAAAGCTTCGCCTTGTACCGGGAGAGCTTCGCCGGGTATCGGGAGAAACTCGCCCGGCATCGGGAAAGGTTCGCCTGGCATCGGGAAAGGTTCGCCCGGTATCGGGGAAGGTTCGCCTGCCACCGGGAAACGTTCGCCCGGCGGTCGCAAGCGCCGAGACCCCGGAGTTTCCACCGGCCGGTCGATGCTCATCGAGGACTCCTCCACGAGAAACGGTCCTCAATCCAAGCTCTGCCTCACCACTTCGCGAAATCCGTCCGTTAGTTAATGGTTGAGGGGAGCCGCCCTCCCTGGTGGGTACCGGGTGCAGGGCGAGAAGCTCGGGTCCTCGTGGCGCGTTCCCTTATGGAGCGAAGCCTGTCGTGCCCGCCTAGGGCGTAGGAGGTCATCCGATGAAGCAGCTTCAGATCGTGCTCTGCGGGTTGGTGCTCGCGCTTTTCGCCGCCGGCGCCTGGGCGGTGGGACCGAAGGCGCGAGAACGTGGGGTGGAGTCCTACTCGGTCGCCGATCAGGACCGCGGCAAGCTGGTCTCGTTGAAAGGCAACGGCGGGCAGGAGGTCGGCCAACTCGCCGTTCACCAGCTTAAGAACAGCCTGGTCCTGGAACTGACCGAGCCCGGCGGGGCTCACCTCTCGATCGAATGGAGCTTCACCGTCGGCCGGCTGTCGGTCAAGGATCTCGACAGCGGAGAATCGGCGCAGTCTTTCGCCGCCCCCGGAGCGCGTGCCAAGAAGGCGCACGAGGATCCGCTCCTGCTGCGTTACCGCGGTCAGATCGAGATGGCCTTCGAGACGCTCCACGACGTCGGCCTCGACAAGATCCAACTCGGAGCGAGTTTTCACAAGCGCGTGCGGACGGGCCGCCAGAGCGAGGGCCTGATGCGGCTGTTTTCCAAGGACGAATTTGCCGACTCCGGCATCACCTGCACGGGCAGAAGGGCGCGCGGCACCAACATCGCGGCCACTCGCTCGGGCTGTTGCGAGGGGGCGACGGACGACGCCAACTGGCAGTGCTGGAATGCCTACTGCACCGGCTGCTGTAGCCTGCTTTCCTGCGACGCGGTCTGCGCGCTGGGGGACTACGCCTGCTCGTGCGGCGTCACCGGGACGTCCTGCGAGTACACGCCACCGACCCAGCCGCCCCCACCGGTCGGTGGCGGCGGCGGCGGCGGTGGTTTCGGCGGCGGTGGGGGCAGCTCGTGCCGTGAGGGCGACCTGGTGACCCCCGACGAGTGCGTCTCGAGCTGCCACGGCTTCGTCAGCGGCGACTACTGCTACGTAGGCTGAGCGGCACCTGGCTCACCGCCCGGAGAACCGGCCGGCGGGAAAGGGGAGAGGCCCCCTCCCGCCGGCCTCGTTGCCGTCTCCACCGGCATCGCTCGGTGTAGAATCGGCGCCGAGCCATGAAGAGAAAGCGCATGCGGATGGCCCCGGGCCACGGTTGGCGATCCCAACCGCACCACAAGATCCTGGTCCTCGATCGCGGCGCGGTCCGCCTCGAATATCCGGAGTCCTGGTTCGTCGAGCCGACGGACGACTCGATGCGGCTCCATGACAAGAAGCCGCCGGACGACGATTGCGTCCTCGGCATCTCCTACCATCGCTGGCCCCGCGAGGGGCAGGGGCTGTCGGTCGCCTCGCTGGTCGATAGCTCGCTCGCCGACGACGAGCGGCCCTTTATCGCGAGGGACCCCGTCGTCTCCGAGGACCACATCGACTTCGTCCTCGCCTGGGGTCAAGGCAGGTTCATCGACGAGCGGGAGAAGCGCGAGGCCTGCGCCCGCCTCTGCCTCGCTCGGAAGGATGAGATCCAGGCTCTCCTCACTTTCGACTTCTGGCTCGCGGACCTCGAACGCTGCGACGCGCTCTGGCGCTCGTTCCTCTCCTCTCTGGAGCTGGGTCAGTGGGTGGCGGACCCGCGGCGCGGGCCGCGGTTGTCGTAGCGATCGTAGCGAAGGACCGCCGGCTCAGCTCTCCCGTTCCAACTCCTTGAAGGTCGAGTCGTCGAGCTCCAAGAGGGCCGCGGCGGTGTTCTCCTCCAGGTGCTTCACCTTGGAGGTCCCGGGGATCGGGAGCATCGCCGGGGATTTCTGGAGGAGCCAGGCGATCGCCACCTGCGCGGGCCCGGCGCCGAGCCGCTCCGCCACCCGGGCGAGCGGGCCGCCGGGCTTCGCGAGGTCGCCGGTCGCGAGCGGGAACCAGGGGATGAAGCCGATGTTCTCGCGGGTACAGTAGTCGAGCACCCCCTCGGATTTCCGGTCCACCAGGTTGTACCGGTTCTGCACCGAGACCACCTCCGCCAGCCGGCGGACGGCCGCGATCTGCTCGACCGTCACCTCCGATAGCCCGAGGTGCCGGATCTTCCCCTCCCGCTGGAGGTCGAGGAGCGCG
>JAXDLD010000474.1:0-7938 GCA_034666805.1 Acidobacteriota bacterium | reverse complement strand
ATAGGCGCCCGGCTTCATGCTGTAGAGACGCAAACTCCTCTTATAAGACGCGGAGCACCTCGTTTAGGAAGCAGAAATGAACACATAGGCGTCAAGAGTGAGCTGGTTGGAGTCCGGAATGAGCTTTTACGCGTGCGGAATGAACGCTTCAGGGTCTGAAGTCATCGTTTCGGACTCTAGAATGGTCATTCTAGAGTCCAAAGTGCTCTTCTCTGCCTCCTAAATGAGCCTGTTCGCGTCCAAAGCCCTCATTCTCGTGTCCTATCAGCTCTCCGTAGAGTCCGACCGGAGTCTGTAGAGTCCAGAAGTGGGGAAGTTAGAGCCCGGCCGGACCATTCGGCAGCTCTGCGAGGGGCCGTCTCGGTCGAGAGATCTCGACGCAGGGCGCGCCAAGGCCAAGGCGGGCCGGCGGTGGAAGCGGTGGCGTCCGGGAGAACGCCCCCCACGGGTGGGGGCGCTACGCTCATGGCAGAAGGTGTGCCGAACCGGGGCCTTGAGGCCTCCTAGCGGACAGGGGGCGCTCTGCCGGGGGCCAATGCCGCCAGCTTGGCACGGCCGAGGCGGTGGGCGTAGCCCCATAGGTGCTAACTTAGGGGTGTCTCTCAAGTGTGGAGGACCTCTATCTCAAGTTTTGAGATGCGTCTCCCAGGTTTGGAGACCCCCTTCTTAAACTCGGGGGACTCCTCCTCTAAGGCTTGAGAGACCCGCATTTGAGGTTGGGGGACCCGCATCTCAGGTTGGCAGCTCCGTGCTTCGGATCTGGAGCGACCCATCTATCGCTTCGAGGCTCGGTGGCTCGGGTTTGGATCCTCCCTACCTCTGACTCGGAAAGCCATGCTTCGGATGTTGGAAGGGCCTGCCTCTCCATTCGATCTCCCTAGCTCGAGAGCTGCGCAACGGGGGTCCAAACCTTGTTTGCCCGAGCTGGATGCCCATTCCACCGTACCGTAGTGCCAGGACGGTGGGGTGGAGGGGTGGGCCGTGCCGGGCGGATCGCTTCGTGGGATAGGATAGGTCCATCAACCGAAACCGTCGCAGCTGACAGGGAGGCCGTGCCAATGGACGCTCGAGCGGGTGCTGCTTCGCCACGTGGTGCCAATCCGGCCGCCAACGTGCAGATCCAGGGAGGGGGACCGATGTTCTTCTGGGGGATGAGCGCCATCTGGACCGCCCTCGCCCTGCTGTTCCATTTCTTGGGAGGCCCGGGAGGATTGCAGATCGGTCTCCCCGGCTACCTGGTCGGCTTGGGCGCCTTCTTCCTGCTCGGCGGCATCAACGTCGTGAACGAATGGAAGCGGCGCCCGATCCTCCTCTTCGGCCGCTATACGGCGACCATCGGCCCCGGCCTCGCCTGGATCGAGCCCGTCTTCCACCGCCGGTTGGAGGACGTGGCGGTGCGCGACGTCGTCAACGAGCTCCGGATCGGCGGCGTCCAGACCCACGACAACGTCCCCATCTCGTTCAACCTCATCATGACCACCCGCGTCGACCAGGCGCGGGTGAGGGACTTCATCGTGCAGGTGGCCAACGGCTACGAGGCTACCCGGCAGCGGGCGCTCGCGTCGGTCACCGAGATCGTCGGCAACCACGAGCTGGACGCGATCCTCCACAACCGCGGCCAGTTCTACACCGAGGTGCGCGATTCGCTCCAGGGGAAGGTGGCCGCCTGGGGGGTCAAGGTCGTCGCCGTCGAGCTCAAGGACATCGAGATCACCGACGAGCAGATCCAGCAGGCCATCGCTATGAAGGCGCGCGCCGGCAAGGAGGCCGATGCCGAGCTGGTGCGCGCCGCCATGCAGCTCCACATCGCCGAAAAACTCGTGGAAGCCGCCGCGGCGCTGACGCCGGACGGCTGGCGGTTGAAGGAGCTGGAGGTCCTGGTCGAGCTCACCCGGTCGGCGCAGAACAACACCCTCCTGATCCCGACCAACCTGCTCAAGGGGCTCCAGGACATCGGCGCTGAGAAGTTCTCGGTCTTGCGGCCCGCCAGAGCCGGCGAGCAGGCGCCCTGATGTATTGGGCGGGGCGGTGCGGTATTCTAGAGAAATGAGCGCTTCTGCATATCTCTCTGCCATGCGGTGCTCCAGGCGGCTGTCGTCGGTCCTATTCCTCGCGTGGACCCTGGCGACCGCGGGTGCCGCGGTGGCCGCGAGCAACGTGGTGCGGGTGCCGCAGGACGTCGCCACTCTCGACCTCGCCATCTCGCGGGTCGTCGACGGGGGCGTCGTCGAGCTCGCCGCCGGCACCTACGCCGCGCCGGCAACGGGTTTCAGGATCACGAATCCTGGCAAGGCTTTCTCGATTCGCGCCGCCGCGGGCGCCATCGTGGCCCTGGACGGCGGCGGCAGCCATCCGGTGTTCGTGCTGCGGAACACCGCGCGTGCCAAAAGTGGCCTGATCGTCTTCGAGAACCTCAGCTTCCGGAACGGCGGCGGCGGCTCGCCGGCCCTTTCGCCCGGGGTCACGGTCGACTTGGGGGAGGCTCGCTTCGTCGGCTGCCGCTTCGAGAACAACATCGGGGCCGCGGGTGCCGACGGCGGCGGGGTCAAGGTCCGCACCGGCTCCGATGTCAGCTTCATGGACTGCGGCTTCACCGGCAACAGCTCTCCCATCGCTGGCGGCGCCATGGTGATCGACGGCTCCAGCGTGGAGGTGCTCGGGGGCAGCTTCGTCAACAACCGCGTCAACTCGTCGAACCACGATCCGTCCTCCCATGGCGGCGCGATCAGCGTGACCGATGGGACGCTCCGCGTCTCCGACGCCCTCTTCCAGGGCAACCAGGCGGGCTGGGTGGGCGGCGCCCTCTTCGCCATCGGTACCTGGACCGCCACGCCAGCGACGCCGCACTCTTCTGTATCCATCACCCGCTCGACCTTCCAGGGCAACTCGATCGCGCCACAGCCCTGCTGTCCGCCACCTGGAGATCCCACCGGCGGCGCGATCCACGTCGAGGATCAGACGACCCTCGACGTCAAGGACTCGTTTTTCGTCGACAACGTGGCGCAGTTCGGCGGGGCGATCGACAGCTACCGCGCGCTCGTCAACGTCTTGGGCTCCACCTTCCAGGGCAACCGGGGCAGCTTGACGGCCCCCACCCAGGCCGTCGGCGGCGCCATCTCCGCGCTTTCCAACGATGCCGTCGACAGCACGACCGCCGGCGGCCTGAACCCCCGCCCGGCCGGGGTGACGGTGACGGATTCGCTCCTGGAAGGACGGCATGGCGTCGGCGCCGGTGCCGGGCCGGTCGGCAGCTCGGGCGGCTGCATCCTGGCGATCGGCGACGAGCAGCATCTCTATGGCCTCGGCGGGCTGACCCCGGAGGGTACGTTGGCCACGAACCGGGCGCCGGTTGCGATCGCGAGCTCCGTGTTCCACGATTGCGACGTCGCACCAGGCGCCACGGTCGGCGCCGGGTCGGGCGGGGCGATCGACGGCTCGCTCGTCGCCTTGACCTTGGACGACTCGCTGGTGCTGGACTCGGATGCCGGCCAGGGGAGCGGCGGGGGCCTCTTCCTGACCGGCGAATCCGCCGCGCGCATTTCGCGGACGACCTTCGCCGGCAACACGGCCGACGTCTCCGGAGGGGCGATCTTCGCCGCCGGCTCGGACCTCCAGATCAACGGTTCCCGCTTCACCGCCAACGAGGTCAGCCCGGGGGTGGCCGAGCCGATCAGCCTCTCCAGGGGCGCGGCGCTCTTCACGAGCCCCCTGGGAGCCGGCCGGCCCCGCGTCGGCAACGGGGACGTGAGCGGCGTCGTCACGGGATCGATCTTCAGCCAGGACCTGGGACTCGCCATCTGGGACGTCGATGCCGGCGCGAGCCCGGCCAACACCGTCCAGTACAACGGCAACGACTTCTTCGAGACGACCTTCGGCGACCGGGTCTATCTCGACACCTTCGCCGATCCCAATCGGTTCGGCTCGAACGTCGGGGGCTTGAACAGCCTGGTCGTGAGCCGGTTCGGCGGCCCCACCACCGTCAAGTCGACCGTCCCCAATCGCGCGCTCGCCGCCCCTCCGGCCGCCGGATCGCTCAAGGTGATCCCCTCCGCGGGCTCGCCGTCCTTGCGGTCCGCGCCCTTCCTGGCCTACGCCTGGACCGGAGGCGCCGCGACGCTCAACGGGGTGCCGCTCCCCCGGCACGAGGGCGTGGTCGAGGACGCGACCCCCGGCGGCTACACGCTCGCCGTGGACGGCGTGACCGTGGCCGCGGTCACCCTGCAGGCGTCCCGGTGCACGTCCGATCCGACCCTCTGCCTGGCGAACGACCGCTTCCACCTCGCGGTGCAATGGGAGCTGGCGACGGGGGAGCATGGTACGGGCCACCCGATCGCCCTCTCGGGAGATACCGGCTACTTCTGGTTCTTCAGCCCGGCGAACGTCGAGCTCGTGGTCAAGGTCCTGGACGGGCGCTCGCTCAACGGGGATTTCTGGGTCTTCTACGGCGCCCTCTCGAACGTCAAATACACCTTGACCGTGACCGACACGGCGACGGGAGCGGTCAAGACGTACACGAACCGCCAGAACCATCTGGCGAGCCTCGCGGACACCTCGGCCTTCCCGGCCACGGGAGCTTCTCTCGCCGCCTCGCCCGCGCCGGCGCCGCCGCGGGCTCCCGCCAATCCATGTGCCGCGGGACCGACGGAGCTCTGCCTGGGCGGCCGCTTCCGGGTCGGCGTCGCGTGGCGAACGGCCACCGCCGCCGGCCTCGGGACCGCCCGGACTCTCACCAGCGATACGGGGTACTTCTGGTTCTTCAACCCCGCCAACG
Source organism: Acidobacteriota bacterium (assembly GCA_034666805.1). Classification (GTDB taxonomy): domain Bacteria; phylum Acidobacteriota; class Thermoanaerobaculia; order Multivoradales; family UBA5704; genus DASQPA01. The sequence continues at coordinate 3,167 of JAXDLD010000474.1, read as the reverse complement.
TCGAGCTGGTGGTGAAGATCCTCGACGGCCGGACCGTCAACAATCACTTCTGGGTCTTCTACGGTGCGTTGACGAACGTGGAGTACACCCTGACCATCACCGACACCCTGACCGGCCGGACGAAGACCTACTTCAACCCGCAAGGCACGATGGCGAGCGCCGCCGACACCTCGGCCCTGCCCGGGCCGTGAGAAATCGCGACCGAGGATGGTAGACTCCGCTTCGTACATAGGGGATCCACCATGAAGCGCACCAGCCTTGTCCTTGTCCTCGCCCTGCTCTTCGGAGCTATCGGAGCCAACGCCGCCCATGCCGCGGCGGGCGACCTGTCGCTTCAGAGCGGCCGCTTCCTGGTGAGCGTGCGTTGGACGACGACCGCCGGGGCGACCGGCAACGGGAACGGCACCGCGTTGACGGGCGACTCCGGCTACTTCTGGTTCTTCGACCCCAAGAACGTCGAGCTGATCGTCAAGGTGCTCGACGCCTGCGCCGTCAACCAGCACTTCTGGGTCTTCTCCGGCGGGCTCACCAACGTCGCCACGACGGTCACGGTCACCGACACCCGGACCGGGAGCGTCAAGACCTACACCAATCCGCAGAGCACCCCGTTCAAGCCTATCCAGGATACCGGCGCCTTTCTCTGCCCCTGATCGCCGGGCACGGAACCGGCAAAGGCCGCTGGTGCCGCTGGTGAAGCCCCGGGTGCCGTGACGTCCGCTGGGGCCGTCCCCTAGACCTCCATGCTCGAATTCTTCCAGCGGATGCTCGCGAGCTACGGCTATCTCGTCGTGGTCCTCGTCGTCATGGCCGAAGGCGCGGGGATTCCCCTGCCCGGCGAGACGATCCTCCTCCTGGCCGGTGCCTACGCCGGGGCCGGGCACCTGGACGTCCGCGGAGTGATCCTGGCGGCGTCGCTGGGGGCGATCGCCGGCGACAACCTGGGCTATTTCATCGGCCACCGGGGGGGGCGGGCCCTCCTCGTCCGCTACGGCCACCTCTTGCGGGTTGACGAGAGTCACCTGGCGCGGGCCGAGGCCTTCTACGAACGCCATGGCGCCAAGACGGTCTTCTTCGCCCGCTTCGTCGCCGTCCTCCGCACCCTCTCCTCGCTCCTCGCCGGGGCCAACCGCATGCCCTACCGGCGCTTCGCGCCCTGGAACGCGGCTGGCGGCATTCTCTGGGCGGTGGTCATCGGCACCCTGGGCTCGCTCTTCGGCAGCCGCTGGCGCCAGCTCGCCCACTGGATGGGGCGCGCCGGGCTGCTCCTCGCGCTCGCCCTCCTCGTCTTCCTGATCGTCATGGCGCTCCGCCGCCGGACCGCGGCGGCCGGCGGCGGATCCGCCTTCCTCCGCGCCCGCTTCTCGCCCGAGGGCTATCTCGGCCTGCAGCTCACGATCGGGGTCCTCCTGGTCCTCGTGGCCGGCGCGGTCTTCGGCGGGGTCGCGAGAGTCGTCCGCCATGCCTCGATGTCCGGGCTCGACCGCAGGTTCGCCGTCGAGGTCGTGCCGGTCGCCGGCGGGCTGACGGCTCTCATGCGCGCCGCCTCTTTCGTCGGCAGGCCGGTGATCCTCCTCCTCTTGAGCCTGGGGCTCGCCCTCCTCTTCGTCCGCCAGCGGAAGTGGAGCGATGCCCTCCTGGTCGCTTTCGCGGTGGGGGGGGCGGAGGCGCTCAACCCGCTTTTGAAGCTCCTCTTCGCCCGGCATCGTCCCGGCCTGGCCGATCTCGCCACCTGGAGCTTCCCCAGCGGCCACGCCACCGGCTCGATGGCCTTCTTCGGCCTCCTCGCCTACCTCGCGCTCCGCGCCGGCGGGCCGCTCTGGCGGCGGGTTCTGGCGGTCACGGGCGCCGTTCTCGCTATTCTCCTGATCGGCATGAGCCGGGTCTACCTGGGCGAGCACTACCCGACCGACGTCCTCGGCGGCTGGGCGGTCGGCCTGGTCTGGCTGGCGAGCGTCGTCACCGCCGTCGAGACCTGGCGCAGGCGGCGGCTCTCGCTCCTCCGCCAGAACGTCGAGGAGGACCGGGCCGGCCTGACAGGTGCGGTATCCTAGCCCCCATGTCGAACGCCCCCCTGCTCATGATCCCCGGTCCGGTCGAAGTCTCGCCGGCCGTCCTCGCCGCCTTCAGCGCGCCGCCGCCCGGCCACACCGCCGCCCCGCTGATCGAATCCTTCGGCATCGCCCTCGAACGGATGCGCCAGGTGTGGCAGGCCGGCCCCGAGAGCCAGCCCTTCGTCCTCACCGGTGGCGGCACCGTGGGCATGGACATGGTGACCGCCAACCTCACCCAGCCCGGCGACCGGGTCCTGGTCGTCGACACCGGCTATTTCTCGGACCGGATCGCCGAGATGCTCCGCCGGCAGGGGGCCGAGGTGGTCGCGGTCGAGGCGGCGGTGGGGGAGGCGCCCAGCCCCGAGGAGGTGCGCTCGGTGATGACGGCGCAGGGGCCCTTCCAGGCGCTCTACGCGACCCATGTCGACACCTCGACCGGCGTCCGCGTCGACCCCGAGCCGCTCACCCGTCTCGCGCGGGAGCACGGGATGCTCGCGGTCTTCGACGGCGTCTGCGCCACCGCGGGCGAGCGCTTCGCCATGGCGGAGTGGGACGCCGACGTCTACTTGACTGCCTCCCAGAAGGCGCTCGGCCTGCCGCCGGGGCTGGCGCTCCTCGTGGCGAGCTCGCGGGCGTTGGCGGCACGGGCGGCACGGCGGACACCCGCACCCCCGATGTACCTCGACTGGGAGCAGTGGCTGCCGGTGATGCGGGCCTACGAGGAGCGCCGGCCGAGCTATTTCTCGACCCCCGCCACCAACCTGATCCTCGCCCTGGCGGTGGGGTTGGGCGAGATCGTCGAGCAGGGGGTCGAGGCGCGCTTCGCCGCCCACGCGCGGGTCGCGCGGGCCCTGCGGGCGGCCTGGAGCGAGCTGGGCTTGACCCTCGTGCCGGCGCGCCCAGAGCTGGCCTCGAACCTGCTCTCCGCCCTCCGCTTCCCGGCGGGGGTGGACGGAACCCTCGTCCGGCGCATCCTCGACCACGGGGTCGCCGTGGCCGGCGGGCTCCATCCCGCCATCCGCAACGAGTACTTCCGGGTGGGCCACATGGGCTTCGTGACCGGCCGGCCGGAGCTGCTCCGGCAGACGGTCCTGGCCGTCGCGGCAGGCCTCGGCG
>JAXDLD010000473.1:0-6524 GCA_034666805.1 Acidobacteriota bacterium | reverse complement strand
CAAGCAGCCGCCCTGGCTCGCTCGGGGTGCCGCGCTCTGGCTCTCCGGCGGCTGGTACGGCCGGCCCTGGCGCGACTGGCTGCCCCGGCTCGCCGGGGCACGGGCGCTGCCGACCGCGGAGCAGCTCCTCGCGGCCGAGGTGCAGCCCGACGCCTCGGCCCCCCTCTGGACCCCGGTCGCCGCGGCGGTCGTCGACCGCCTGCCCGGAAAGACCGCCACCGAGAAGCTGGCGCGCCCTCCCGCCCCCGCGGCGATCGCCGCCATCCTCGCCGAGCTCGCCCGCCTGCCGGCACCGCTCGCCTCGCCGCCGCCCGGGCCATCCGCGGCGTTCTTGAAGGGGGTCTCGCTCGCCATGCTGAACCGCCTGGAGTCGGGCTACCACGCGCCGGGGCTCGACGCCCGGCTCGACGGGCTCGCGAAGCTCGGGGTAAACGCGGTCTCGCTCATGCCTTTCGCCTACCAGGAGGCGCCGGACCGGCCGCGGCTCGTGTATCTCAACCGCCGGCCGGAGAGCGAGACGGACACCGGCCTCGTCCACGCCGTGCGCCGGGCTCACGCCCACTCTTTCGCCGTACTCTACAAGCCGCACATCTGGGTCGGGCGGGAGAGTTGGCCGGGGGACATCGCCATGGCGAACGAGGCGGACTGGGCGGCCTGGTGGGCGGGCTACCGGCGCTTCGTCCTCCACCACGCCCTGCTCGCCGGCTGGTCGGGAGCCGACCTCTTCAGCATCGGCTGCGAGCTGGCGAAGACCACCGGCCGCACGGCCGACTGGCGCGACCTGATCGCCGCCGTCCGCCTCCTCTACCCGGGGAGGCTCACCTACGCGGCGAACTGGGGCGGGGATCTGGAGAAGGTGGCCTTCTGGGATCGTCTGGACGTCGCCGGGGTGGACGCCTACTACCCGCTGGCGGCCGACCCCAAGGCCGACGCCGCCCAACTGGCCGCCGGGGCGCGGAAGGTCGCCGAGCATCTGGAGGCCGAAGCGCGCCGTGCCGGCAAGCCTCTCCTCTTGACGGAAGTCGGTTTCGCCGCCCACGCCGGCGCCTGGATGGCGCCCCACCTCGAGGGCGGCACCTACTCCGAGGAGGACCAGGCCGCCGCCTACGCCGCCCTCTTCGCCGCCCTCGATCATCGGCCCTGGCTCGCCGGGACCTTCGTCTGGAAAGCCTTCAGCGGCAGCGAGGACCGCTGGCGCCGGGACGCTCCGGACTTCCGGTTTCTCGGGCGGCGGGCGGAGGCGGAGGTGCGGAAGTATTACGGGAGGTAGGGGCTCGGACGATCAAGAGCCCAAAGCACGGACCAGCTTCGACCTCAGCACCTTCCACTATACTTGACCTGCGCCGCTGCCCGAGAGTCCGGGGGCGGCCACGATCCATCCCGAAAAGGAGCCGCCATGGCCGTCAAGGATGTCAGCGCAGAGAAAGAGGTCGCCCCGGAGGCGTCACGCCGGGAGAGCCCTGTCTATAAGGAAGACGCCTTGGAGACCATGGGCGAGGCGCGGCAGCGCTGGGAAGCCGCCGTCGCCCGGTCCGCGGCCCAGGCTCCGTTCTGGAAGAAGGACTGGACGACGGTCTCGGGGATGGAGGTGCCGCATCTCGTCACCCCGGAGGAGGTCGGCGACATCGACCTCCGGACTACGATCGGCATCCCCGGCGAGTACCCCTACACCCGCGGCATCCACCCCACCGGCTACCGGGGCAAGCTGTGGACCATGCGCCAGTTCGCCGGCTTCGGCACCGCCGCCGACACCAACCAGCGCTTCAAGTACCTCCTCTCCCAGGGGCAGACCGGCCTCTCCGTCGCCTTCCACCTGCCGACCCTCTATGGCTACGACTCGGACCACCACATGGCGAAGGGCGAGGTGGGGAAGTGCGGGGTCGCGGTCGACACCCTGGCCGACATGGAGACCCTCTTCGACGGCATCCCCTTAGGCGAGGTGACGACCTCGATGACCATCAACTCGACCGCGCCCATCCTCTTCGCCATGTACCTGGCGGTGGCGGAGAAGCAGGGGGTGGACGTCAAGAAGCACGTCTCGGGCACCCTCCAGAACGACATCCTGAAGGAGTACATCGCCCAGAAGGAGTACATCTTCCCGCCGCGGCCGTCGATGCGCCTGATCACCGACCAGTTCGCCTTCGCCGCCCGGGAGGTGCCGCGCTGGAACACCATCTCGATCTCCGGCTACCACATCCGGGAGGCCGGCTCGACCGCCCTCCAGGAGCTCGCCTTCACTCTCAGAGACGGCATGGAGTACGTCCAGTACGGGGTCGACGCCGGTTTGCCGATCGACGAGTTCGCCCCCCGGCTCTCCTTCTTCTTCAACAGCCACAACGACTTCTTCGAGGAGATCGCCAAGTTCCGGGCGGCGCGGCAGATCTGGGCGACGGTCATGCGCGAGCGCTACGGCGCGAAGAACCCCCGTTCCTGGATGTGCCGCTTCCACACCCAGACTGCGGGCTGCTCGCTGACCGCCCAGCAGCCGGTCAACAACGTCGTGCGGACGACGGTGCAGGCCCTGGCCGCGGTTCTGGGCGGCACCCAGTCGCTCCACACCAACTCGCTCGACGAGACCCTCGCCCTCCCCACCGAGGCCAACGCCCGGACCGCTCTCCGCACCCAGCAGATCCTCGCCCACGAGTCGGGGGTCATCAACACCGTCGACCCCCTGGGCGGCAGCTGGTTCGTCGAGGAGATGACCCGCCGGATGGTCGACGGCACCTTCGACTACATCCGCCGGATCGACGACTTCGGCGGCATGGTCGAGGCCATCGAGGCCGGTTTCCCCCAGCGCGAGATCATGGACGCCGCCTTCCAGTACCAGCGCTCGTTCGAGGAGAAAGAGAAGCTGATCGTCGGCGTCAACGCCTTCCAGTTGGAGAACGAGCCGCCGATCGAGATCCTCTACATCGCCGACGACCTGGCCGAGCGCCAGGTGGCGGGGATCGACGAGGTCAAGAGCCGGCGCGACCCGGGCGCCGTCTCCCGCACCCTGGATGCCCTGAAGCGCGGCGCCGCCGGGAGCGAGAACACGATGCCGCTCATCCTCGACTGCGTCAAGGCCTACTGCACGGTGGGGGAGGTGAGCGACGCCCTTCGCGAGGTGTTCGGGACCTACGAGGAGCCGGCGGTCTTCTGACCCGCTCGGCCCAATCTTTCTTTAGAGATTTCATCAATTATCGTCCCCAAGTAGGCCCTTCAGCGCTCCCGATCGCGCTATACTCTGCCCGTGCCCCGGGTCCTGATCCTCGACGATGAGTCGATGGTGCTCGATATGCTGGTCGTGCGTTTGAGCGCGCCAGGGATCCACCTCACCACCTGCCGGGAGATCGAGGCGGCCGAGGCCCTGCTCTCCTGCCTGCGCTACGACGTCGTCATCACCGACCTCTCGGTCTCGGAGCTCGGCGGCTTAGAGGGCATCCGGCTCATCCGCTTCGTCACCACCCACTTCCCGGACACCGCGGTCTACGTCCTCTCCGGCTACGTCACCGACGCGGCCCGCGAGCTGTGCAAGATGCTCGGCGTCACCGCCGTCCTCGAGAAGCCGGGCGGGCTCTCGGAGCTGCGCCAGCTCCTGCTCGCCCACCAGGCGGCGTCGGTGGCTTCGGCTACGGCGGCAGCCCTGGCGAGCGGGGTGGCCCCGACCGTCGAGCCCGTCGAGCCCGGCGAGGTCCAGCAGGTCGAGCTGCTCGAGGACTTCCTGGCCGCCAACACCATCCGCTCGGTCCTCCAGCCGGTCGTCAACCTGCGGCGGGGCGGCGCCCCCTTCGAGGTCTTCGGCGTCGAGGGCCTGGCCCGCGGCCCCGCCAACTCGGTCCTCGGCAACCCGGTCATCTTCCTGGGCTACGCGGCGCACAAGGAGATGCTGTTCAAGGCCGACATGATCTGCATCCAGGCGGCCCTGGCCGAGGTGCGCCAGCTCGGCAGCATCGTCAACACGTTCCTGAACGTGCAGCCGCGCTCGATGACCAACCCCGACTTCACCGACCACCTGGTCGCCGTCGTCCGCGCCTCCGGCCTGCGCGAGGAGAACGTCATCTTAGAGCTCACCGAGCAGCAGACGATCGTCAACCCGCGCGCCTTCGCCACCACCCTGCAACGGCTGCGCGAACGGGGCTTCCGCATCGCTCTCGATGACTATGGGGAAGGAAGCTCCAACCTGAACCTCTTCCAGGACCTGCGGCCGGACTACTTGAAGATCTCCGGCACCTTCTGCCGCAACCTGGCGCGCGACCCTTTCAAGCAGATCCTCGTCCAGAGCACGGCCGAGATGGCGGCCCGGACCGGCACGGCGACGATCATGGAGGCGGTCGAGACCGAGGAGGAGGCGGAGATCCTCTGCATCCTCGGGATCGACTACGGCCAGGGCTACTACTTCCTCGAGCCGCTGCCCGGGCGCGACCTCGCCCACTCCTCCCGCGTCGGCATCCCCCACCCGACCCGCCCCGATCTGCTGACTCCCATCGGCCCCGCCCCCGCGGCCCCGTAAACCCCCGCCGCCCGCGCGGGCGGCAAGCGTACGAAAAGAATTTTCGGATCGCTGTCCCGGTCTTGTCATGGCAATGACACTATTGGGCCAGACGATCTAAATCGTTGGTGCGATTCAACATAAAATAGTTTGAAGTCTATTTTCTTGGGGGGACTTATGGTCAAAGACACATCTTAGCTGGGCCTCGCTTTCCTCATAGCTCTCTTTCGTCTGACACTGTAATATTAACCTAAGGGGTTGACCCTTTCATGCGGAAGCCCCGTCTGTTGTGGAGAACTACGCCAATGTCGATTCGTGATTTCTATCTGAAGTTTATGGGGAACGAGGAAAACGTGCTTCTGGGATCGCTGCGCCGGCTGCTCTTGATCGAAGAGCCGCTGCAGGTGGGTGGCGGCTCCGGAGGCCCGGCGAGCGACTGGGTCGCCTGGCAATCCTCCACGGAGTGCGAGGCCGTCGCCGGAGCCTGATCGCTTCGCGCACCGCGGAGCGATCCGCGGACTGCTCGCGATGAGGCCTCTGCCCCCCGGGGATTCGTTGGAGTGCCCGGGGGGTTTACGGAAGGGATGGAAAGTTTCAAACCGAGGGAGAGCCGCGATGAAGTTTGACGAGATGAAAACTCAGATCCGCTCGCTCCGCGAGGTCGCCGCCTGGCCGGAGATGCTGGGCCTGATGGAGCGGGTGATTCATCGCGAGTCGCTCTCGGTCTGGGACTATCCGGAGATCGTCTGTAAGGCCGTGGGAGGGGACGGGACGCGAGCCTTGCCCGCTGCCGCGGCCGTCTTCTGTTCGTTGATCAGCATCCACCTGGTGGACGACATGCTCGACCTGGATGTGAAAGGCGACTACCGCCGGCTGGGCGAGGGGAGGACCGCTAACCTGGCGCTCGCCTTCCAGGCCGCCGGGCATCGATTGCTCGACGATCCCGCGTTGCCGGCTTCGACCCGCGCCTCCCTCCAGGCGAGCCTCGCCGGCATGGCGCTGGGGACCGCCTTCGGCCAGGGGCTCGACTCGCACGAGGTGACCGGGGAAGAGGAGTACTGGCGGGTGGTCGAGGCGAAGACCCCGCCGCTCTTCGCCGCCGCCTTCCGCCTGGGGGCGCTGATCGGCGGCGCGCCGGCCGGCTTGACCGACGACCTCGGCCGCCTGGGCGGTATCCTCGGCCGGCTCGTGCAGGTCGCCGACGACCTGACCGACGCCGTCCAGGTGCCGGCCGGGGCCGACTGGCGGCGCCGCTCGAACAACCTGACGATCCTCTTCGCGATGACCGCCGAGCATCCGGAGCGGGAAAGTTTCCTGGAGCTGTCGCGCCGGGTCGAGGATCCCGAGGCGCTCGCCGCGGCGCAGAAGATCCTCATCGCGAGCGGCGCGGTCAGCTTCTGTGCCTTCAAGATGTTCGAGTTCGCCAAAGAGGCCAATGAGCTGCTGGCGGAGCTGCCTTTGGTGAATCCCAAGCCTATCGCTCACCTGGTCCAGACCCACCTGGCACCACTCCACCGGCTGCTCGCCTCGGTCGGCGTCGAAGAGCCCGCCGCGCTCTGCATGACTTGAGGGATGCCATGACTCCGCACTCCATCTCCGAGATCGCCCGCGAGGCCAATCCGGAGATCGCCTGGAAGCCACCCTGGCGGGGCGCCTCCGCGACCCCTTCCTGCCCCGCCTGCCGCGAGAGCTCAGCCCTCTCCGGCCCCTCGCGGACGAGCGCGGGTAACCGCGCTCCAGCCCGCCCGGCGCGCGCCCGCGCCCCGCCGAGAGCCTCCCCACCTACGGTCCACTCGTCGATACCTGAACGTTCGAACCAGGGAGGGTCACCCTCCGCAGGAGATCGTACGATGTCTATTCAAGAGTTTGTTGCAAAGATCGAATCCGGTAAAGAGAGAGGCTCCCTGTTCATGGCCCTCGGCCAGCTGCGCCGGCTCGGCAACCTGAAAGACTTGATCCAGGCGGCGACGGCGACCACCGACACCGGCTGGATCTCCTGGCAGGACATGGGTGCCGAATCGGTCGATGGCGCGGCCATCGCAGGGGCTTAAAG
>JAXDLD010000472.1:0-14881 GCA_034666805.1 Acidobacteriota bacterium | reverse complement strand
GGGGAGGTGGAAGAGGCGTTGCGCCGGCACCCGGCGGTGCGCGAGGCGGTGGTGGTGGCGCGAGCGAGCGGTGGGGTGAGAGGGGGCAGCCACCTGGTGGGCTACGTGGTGCCGGTGGAGGAGGGGGTGGCCGGCGGGCTCGCGCCGGAGGTGCTGCGGGCCTTTCTGCGCGAGCGGCTGCCGGAGTTCATGGTGCCGGGTCTCTTTGTCGAGCTCGCGGCCCTGCCGCTGCTGCCGAACGGGAAGGTCGAACGCCGGGCGCTGCCCGAGCCGGAAGCGGGGGCGGTCGCGCCGGGGGCGGGTTATGTGGCGCCACGGACGGAGGTCGAGCGGCGTCTCACCGAGATCTGGGCCGAGGTGCTGGGTGTCGAACGGGTGGGGATCCACGACGACTTCTTCCAGCTCGGCGGCGACTCGATCCTGAGCCTCCAGATCGTCGCCCGTGCCCATCGGGCGAGCATCGAGCTGACGCCGCGGCAGCTCTTCGAGCAGCCGACGATCGCCCAGCTCGCGGCCGTGGCCGGGGTCGGGGCGGGGATCGTGGCCGAGCAGGGCGTGGTCGCGGGCCGGGTGCCGCTGCTGCCGATCCAGCGCTGGTTCTTCGCCCAGGATTTCCGGGCGCCGCACTGGTTCAACCAGCCTCTGCTGCTCGCGGTGGGAGAGCGGATCGCGCCGTCCCTGGCCGGCCGGGTCCTGGGCGCGGTGCTGTCCCATCACGATGCGCTGCGCCTCCGCTTCGCGCGTGAGGACGGGGGCTGGGTGCAGCGGATCGAGCCCCCTCTCGGGCCGGAGCCGGTGGCGAGCGTCGATCTGTCAGGGTTGCCCGAGCCGCGGCAGGCCTCGGCGATCGAGGAAGTGGGCACGGAGGTGCAGTCGAGCCTCGACCTGGGCCGGAGCCCGCTGGTGCGATTGGTCGGGCTCGATCTGGGCGCGGCGCGCCCGGGCCGCCTGTTGCTGGTCCTCCACCACCTGGTGATGGACGAGCTCTCGTTGGGCTTTATCCTGGAGGATCTCGAGACGGCGTTTCTGCAGGCGCGCCGGGGCGAGCCGCTGCGCCTGCCGGCGAAGACGAGCTCGTACAAGGCCTGGGCGGAGCGCCTGGTGGAGCATGCGCGGTCGGCGGCAGTGCTGGAGGAGGTTCCGTACTGGACGTCGCCGCTCCGGGGGCAGGTGCGGCCGCTGCCGGTCGCGTGGCCGGCCGGGGACAACCGCGAGTCCTCGGCGCGGGTGGCGTGGTCGGAGCTCGGGGAGGCGCAGACGGCGGCGCTGCTGCGCGAGGTGCCGAAGGTCTACCGGATGGGAGTGCAGGAGGTGCTGTTGGCGGCGCTGGGCTGGACCTTGTCCCGCTGGACGGGCGACGGCCTGGTCCAGGTGGACCTCGAGACGCCCGGGCGGGAGGCACCGTTTCCCGATCTCGACGTCAGCCGCACCGTCGGCTGGTTCACGGCGATCTACCCGCAGCTCCTCGACCTGCGCGGCTTGGGGGAGGCGGGCGGGGTGCTGCGGGCGGTCAAGGAACAGGTGCGAGCGGTGCCGGGCGGGGGTCTGGGCTACGGGCTGCTGCGCTACCTGTTGCAAGAGGAGACGGTGTGCGCCCTGCCGCCGTCCGAAGTGCTGTTCAACTATGGCGGGGTGGAGGACGGCGCGGGCGGTCGCGGCGGCGGTTCGTCCATCTTCACTCCGGCGGGCGAGTCGCCGGGACCGGACCTCGCGCCATGGGAGAAGCGGACCCACCTGCTCGAGATCGATGGCGCCGTGCGCGGCGGCCGGGTCCGCTTCGGCTGGAGCTACAGCGCGAATTCCTATCCGGCCGAGACGATCGAGTCCCTGGCCCAGAGCTTCGTGGCCGTGCTGGGAGAGCTGATCGAGCACTGCCTGTCGCCGGAGGCCGGGGGCTACACGCCGGCGGACTTCCCGCTCTCCGGCCTGACCCAGGAGGAGCTGGACCGTGTGGTGGGCCGGGACCGTGAGGTCGAGGACGTCTACCCGCTGTCGCCGGTGCAGCAGGGGATGCTGTTCCACACCGTCTTCGAGCCCGGATCGGGCATGTACGTGGGGCAGTTCAGCGACGAGCTGACCGGTCCGGTCGACATCCCGGCCCTCAAGGGAGCCTGGCAGAGGGTGGCCGAGCGGCACACCGCCCTGCGCACGGGCATGGTCTGGCAGGAGGTGGACCGGCCGCTCCAGATCGTACGCCGGCAGGTCGAGCCGCCGTGGACCATCGAGGACTGGAGCGACCTTTCCGAAGCGGAGGGTGCCGAGCGCCTGGCGCAGTACCTGGCGCGAGATCGGGAGCGCGGTTTCGAGGTCTCGGTGCCGCCGCTCCTGCGGCTCGCCCTGTTCCGCCTGGGGCCGGAGCGGCACCTGCTCCTCTGGAGCTTCCACCAGATGGCGTTCGACGGCTGGAGCCTGCCGATCCTCCTCCACGAGGTCAAGGCGCTCTACCAGGGCCTCGCTACCGGGCGGGAGGTCAGCCTCGCCGCAACGCGGCCCTTTAGAGACTACATCGCCTGGCTCGGCCGGCTCGACACCTCCGCGAGCGAGCTGTTCTGGCGCCGGCTGCTCGGCGGCTTCAGCGCTCCGACCCTGTTGCCGGAAGATGCTCGGGCGGGCACCGAGAGCGGCCATGCCGAGGTCAGGTACCAGATGTCCGCCGCGGATCACGCTCGGCTCGCAGCCGTGGCACGCGAGAATCGCATCACCCTGAACACCCTGGCCCAGGGGGCATGGGGCATCCTTCTCTCGCGTTGGAGCGGGGAGGACGACGTGGTCTTCGGTACCACCGTCTCGGGACGGCCGGCGGATCTCCCCGGGGTGGAGGACATGGTCGGTCTGTTCCTCAACACCCTGCCGGTACGCCTCGGCCTCTCCCTCCGGGAGCCTCTCCAGGCCTGGCTCAAGGCTCTCCAGGAGCAACAGGTGGAGGTGCGCCAGTACGAGCACACTCCCCTCTTCGAGATCCAGCGTTGGAGTGAGGTCGGCGGCGGACGGCCGCTCTTCGAGAGCGTTCTCGTCTTCGAGAACTACCCGGAGGTCGACGAGGGCGGCGCCGGTGGGGCGGGCCTCTCGACGGGTGACATGAAAGTCGCCGAGCAGGCCAACTTTCCCCTCGTCCTGAGCATCGAGGGAGCCGACCTGCTCCTGTTGCTCAACTACGACGAAGGCCGCCTCGCCCGGGTATCGGCCGAGCGCCTCCTGGCCCATTTCGTGAACATCTTAAGGGCCCTTCCCGGCCTGATCGCCGAAGGCCGGCTGGGGGACGTACCGGTCCTCTCCGCCGCCGAAGAGCACCATCTGCTCCGCGAGTGGAACGACACCGTGGAGGCCGGCCTCGACCGGCGACCGGTCCAGCTGCTGTTCGAAGAGCAGGTCCGGCGCACCCCCACGGCACTCGCCCTGGAGTGCGAGACGGACCGCTGGACTTACGAAGAGCTCAACGAGAGAGCCAACCGCGTCGCCCACTACCTGGGCGGCCTGGGGGTGGCGCCGGGAGCTCTCGTCGCCGTCGGCCTCGAGCGTTCGGCCCTGCTCGTCGCGGCGGTCCTCGGGGTGCTCAAGGCGGGGGCCGTCTACGTGCCGCTCGACCCCAGCCACCCGCCGGAACGCCTCTCCCTGCTCCTCGCCGACAGCGGGGCCGCGGTCCTCTTAGGCGATGGATGGTCGGCGGCCGTGCCGCCGCCCCACGATGCACGCGTCGTCGTGCTCGACGCCGAGCGTCTGTTGAGCGCGGCGCTCGCCGTCGAGAACCCCCGGCTGGCCGTCGACGGCGAGGACTTGGCGTACCTCATCTATACCTCGGGCACGACCGGCAGACCCAAGGCGGTCATGGTGGAGCACCGCGGTCTCTCGCATACCCTCGCGTCCGCGCGCCACCGGTTCGCGATTTTCGCCGCCGACCGGATGCTCCACCTGGCCCCCTTCTCCTTCGACATCTCGCTCTTCGAGCTGTGGCTCCCGCTGCTCGCCGGGGGAACGGTCCATCTCCTCACCCGTGAGGAGATCCTCGACCCGCAGGTGTTGGTGAGGGCGCTCGAGCGCGCGAGCCTGGTGCACACGGTACCCAGCCTCATGCGACAGCTCCTCGCGCACCTGGAGGCCGTCGGCCGTCCGGTGGTGGCCGAGAGCGGCCCGCGCGGCCTGTTCATCGGCGGTGACGCCGTGCCGGCCGAGCTCCTGGCCGAGATGCAACGTGTTTTCCCGCGCGCGTTCGTCGAGGTTCTCTACGGCCCCACGGAGGCGACGATCATCTGCAGCAGCCAGGCGGTGTCCGGCGAGGTCGAGGCGCGCAACCTGCTCGGGCGGCCGCTCGCGAACGTGAGCCTACGTCTGCTCGACCGCCACGGCAGGCCGGTAGCCGTCGGCATCGCCGGGGAGATCCATGTCGGCGGCCCGGGTGTGGCACGGGGTTACCTCGGGCGGGAGGAGCTGACGCGGGAGAGGTTCGTCCTCTTGGACGGCGAGCGCTTCTATCGCACCGGCGACCTCGCGCGGTACCGGCCGCAGGGTGTCCTCGAATTCCTCGGCCGCATCGACCACCAGGTCAAGGTGCGCGGCTTCCGCGTCGAGCTGGGGGAGGTCGAAGCGCGGCTCGCGGCTCATCCGAGCCTGCGCGAGAGCGTCGTCGTGGCGCGCGAGGAGGGCCCCGAGAAGCGCCTCGTGGCCTATTTCGTGCCGGTGGAAGCGGCGGCGGTGACGACGAGCGAGCTGCGGCGTTTCCTCCTGGAGAGCCTGCCCGAGTACATGGTGCCCGGCACCTTCGTGGCCCTCGACGCCTTGCCCTTGACGCCGACGGGCAAGCTCGACCGCCAGGCCCTTCCCGCTCCGGACGCCTCACGGCCCGACCTCGAGGTGGGCTTCGCGGCTCCGGAGGACGCCTTCGAGCAGCGCCTGGCCGCGATCTGGTCGGAGGTCCTCGGGCGTGAGCGCATCGGCCGCCACGACAACTTCTTCGAGCTGGGAGGGGACTCCATCCTCTCCCTCCAGATCAGCTCCCGCGCCCATCGCGCCGGCTTGCAGTTGAGCCCCAAGCAGATCTTCGAGCACCCCACGATCGCCGAGCTCGCCGTCGCCGTACGCGAGGGAGCGAGCATCGCCGCCGAGCAGGGACCGGTGGTGGGGCCGGTGCCGCTCGTCCCCATCCAGCGCCGGTTTTTGGCCGCCGACCCCGTCGAGCCGCACCACTTCAACTTGCCGCTCCTGCTCGAAACGCGGGCGCGGATCGAGCCTGCTTCGGCGGCTCGGGCCCTCGCCGCGGTTCTCGCCCACCACGATGCCTTGCGGGCTCGTTTTCTGCGCACCGATGCCGGCTGGGAGCAGGTCTTCGGGGAGCCCGGCGGCGAGACGCCGATAACCTCCCTCGATCTCTCCGCCCTGCCCGCCGAGCGGCGCTCGGGCACGGTCGAAGCGGCCGCCGGTCAGGCCGCCGTGAGCCTCGACCTCGCCGTCGGGCCTCTCGTGCGGGTGGTCCTCTGCGATTTCGGGGCGGGCGTTCCCGGCCGCCTGCTCCTGGTCTTCCATCACCTGGTGACCGACGAGATCTCCCAGCAGATCCTGCTCGAGGATCTCGAAGAGGCCCTCGGACAGGCGCGGCGCGGGCAGCCGGTGACCCTGCCGCTCAAGATGACCTCTTTCAAGGCCTGGGCCGAGCGGTTGGCCGCCTACTCGGCCTCGCCGGCGCTCCTGGACGAGGCGCTATTCTGGCTCGCTCCCGAACGCGGCGAGGTCCTACCCCTGCCGGTCGACAGGGTGGGTGGGGTCAACCTGGACCGCACGGCGGAGTACGTCGATATCGCCCTGCCGGCGGCGGAGACCGAGGCGTTGCTGCATGAAGTTCCCAAGGTTCACCGCACCGAGGCCCGCGAGGCGATCCTGACTGCCGTGGCTCTCGCCCTGGCGCGGTGGAGCGGCCGGCGGCTCGTCCTCGTGGATCTCGAGGGGCACGGTCGCGAGGATCTCTTCCCGGACGTCAACGTCAGCCGTACCGTAGGCTGGTTCACCGCCGTCTATCCCGTCCAGTTCGACCTCCGCGCCTCCCTGGAGACCGGCGCCGCGCTCCGCGAGGTGCGCGACCGGCTGCGCGCGGTCCCCGCGGGCGGTCTCGGTTATGGCATCCTGCGCTATCTCGGAGGAGACAACGAAACCGCCGAGCGCCTGCGCCGTCAGCCGCGGGCCGAGGTCATCTTCAACTACCGTGGCCGGGACGATAGAGGGGGCGGCGGCGAGGCCGGTGGGGTGGCGGTGCCGGCTGCGTTCGGAGTGGCGCTCGAGTCGCCCGGCCGTGACTTGAGCCCGCGTGCCCTGCGGACCCACCTTCTCGAAATCGACGGCGGGGTCGAGGATGGGAGGCTCCGTTTCAGCTGGTCCTACCATCCGAGCTTCCATCGGCGCGCGACGATCGAGCGGCTCGTCCAGGACTTCGGGGCCTCGCTCTCCACCGTCATCGCTCACTGCCTCTCACCGGAAACGCGGGAGCCCCACCGTCCCTCCGACTTCCCGCTGGCGCGGCTCGACGAAGAGAATCTGAGCCAATTGGGTAGTATGCTGGACGAAATCGACGGTATCTCAGGTTAAAGACGAAAATAAAGATGAAGAACGTCGAAGACGTTTATCCGCTTTCGCCAACCCAGCAGGGAATGCTGTTCCATTCCCTCTCCGAGGAGGCGGAGGCAGGCACCTATACAGGGCATATCACGTACGACCTTCACGGCCGGCTCGACGTCGAGGCGTTCGAACGAGCCTGGCAGAGGGCCGTCGATCGGCAGGCGGTCTTGAGGACCGCCTTTCTCTGGGAGGGGCTCGATCAGCCGCTCCAGGTCGTCCGCCAGAAGGTCAAGATCCCTTTCGAGCAGCAGGACTGGCGTGGCCTGCCGCCGAAAGTGCAGGAGAAATGGCTGACGGCGTTCCTCAAGGCCGACCGCGAACGTGGCTTCGATCCCAAGCAGGCGCCCCTCCTGCGGGTGGCCATCATCCATATGACCGAAGAGGCA
This sequence comes from Acidobacteriota bacterium, assembly GCA_034666805.1. GTDB lineage: Bacteria > Acidobacteriota > Thermoanaerobaculia > Multivoradales > UBA5704 > DASQPA01. The sequence goes on along the minus strand of JAXDLD010000472.1, from coordinate 7,895 downwards.
TGGAAGATGGTGTGGAGCTTCCACCTGATGATGGTCGATGGCTGGAGCCTGCCGCTGCTGTTCAACGAAGTGGTGGCCCTCTACGATGCATTCAGCCATGGCCGGGAGCTCACCCTCCCCCAGCCGCGGCCCTTCCGTGACTACATCGCCTGGCTGCAGCGTCAGGATCTCGAGCAGGCCGAGGACTACTGGCGATCGGCGCTTCAAGGCTTCAGGTCGCCGACCTCCTTCGGTGTCGATCGCGCCGCCGACGACGGGGCCGGCGGCGACCTGGCGGAATCTCAGGTCCAGCTCACGGCCGAGCGGACGGAATCCCTGTCGGCCCTGGCGCGCCGGCTCCACGTCACCTTCAACACCCTCGTCCAGGGTGCCTGGGCGCTCCTCCTGTCGCGCTACAGCGGCGAGGACGACGTCGTCTTCGGCGCCACCGTCTCGGGCCGTCCGCCCGATCTCGACGGGGTCGAGGACATGATCGGCCTCTTCATCAATACCCTGCCGGTCCGGGTGAAGCTGCCTCCCGACCGGGCGGTCGACTCCTGGCTCAAGGAGCTCCAGGCCCAGCAGGCGGAACAGCGCCAGTACGAGTACAGCCCGCTGGTCGAGATCCAGAAGTGGAGCGAGGTGGCTCCCGGCCGGCCGCTGTTCGAGAGCATCCTGGTGTTCGAGAACTATCCGGCGGTCGATCGCGGGCTCGACGGGGACGGCACCGATGGCGCCAATGGCCGCTCTTCAGGGGTCCGCCTGGGCGAGATGGGCGTCGCCGAGCGGACGAACTACCCTCTGGCGCTGGCTGCCGAAATGGTGCCGGAGCTCGTCTTGCGCGTCAACTACGATCAAGCGCGCTTCGACAGCCCGACGGTCATCCGCCTGCTCGGCCATCTCAAGACCCTCTGCGAGGGGATGGACGACGCTCCGGCTGGCAGCCTCGCGAGTCTGCCACTCCTGACCGCGGGCGAACGCCACCAGGTCGCGAGCGAGTGGAGTGACACGGCGTCCCCCCCGGAGCTCCGCCCCGTGGTCGAGCTGGTCGCCGACCAGGCGCGGCGGCATCCGGAGACCGCGGCCGTCGCCGATTCCGGGGGAGCTTTGAGCTATGCCGAGCTCCACCGCCGTTCGAGCCGGCTGGCCCGCTTCCTGAACGCCGCCGGCGTCGAGCCGGGAGCCCGGGTCGGGCTCTGCCTGGAGCGGTCGGCGGACGTCGCGGTCGGCATTCTGGGGATCTGGAAGGCGCGCGGCGTCTACGTGCCTCTCGACCCCGGCTACCCGGGCGAGCGGCTGACCTTCATGCGCGAAGACAGCGGCATGACGGTCGTGCTGACGCACTCTCAGCTCGCCGCCAACCTCGGGACGTGGCCTGTCCGGCTCGTGCTCCTGGACGATCCGGAGCTCGCGGCGACCAGCGAGGAACCGTTCTGCCTGCCGGCCGAGTTGGACGACCTCGCCTATCTGATCTACACCTCGGGCTCGTCGGGACGGCCCAAGGCGGTGAGGGTCGATCAGCGCAACCTGATCCATACCCTGGCGGCCGCGGAGAGGCGCTTCGGCTTCGCCGCCAGCTCGCGGATGCCTCACCTCGCCTCTTTCTCCTTCGACATCTCCCTCTTCGAGCTGCTCAATCCGCTGCTGGCCGGCGGCACCTCGGTCATCGTCCCCCGCGACGAGATGCTCGAGCTCCCCCGGCTGCTCGGTCACCTCGAATCGGCGACCCACCTCCATGCCGTGCCGAGCCTGATGCGCCAGATCGTCACCGCGGTCAAGGAGCCGAAGCCGGCCGCGCCGGAAACGCGGGTCGGCCCGCTGCTCCGCCGGGTCTTCGTGGGCGGCGACCTCGTACCTCCCGGCCTGCTCGACGAGATGCGGGTGGCTTTCCCCGAAGCCGCGATCTTCGTCTTCTACGGGCCGACCGAGGCGACGATCATCTGCACGGCCTATCCCGTGCCGGACGGACCGGCCTCCGGCCATCTCATCGGCCGCCCGCTCGACGGCGTCGTCGTGCGTCTTCTCGATCGCCACCTCCGGCCGGTTCCGATCGGGCTTCCGGCCGAGATCCATCTCGGGGGCGGCGGCGTGGCGCGCGGCTATCTGGGCCTTCCCGAGCTCACCGCGGAGAAGTTCGTCGACCTCCCCGAGGGACGGTTCTACCGCACCGGGGACCTCGCGCGCTTCACTCCGGACGGAACGCTCGAGTTCCTCGGCCGGGCCGACGAGCAGGTCAAGGTGCGCGGCTACCGGATCGAGCTCGGGGAGGTCGCGAGCGTCCTCGCCGCTCACCCGGGCGTGGCGGAAGTGGCTGTCGACGTCAGCGCGAGCGAGGGGGAAAAGCGGCTGGTGGCCTACGTGGTGCCGGAACGCGGTAAGACAGCGACGGCCGGCGAGCTGCGCCGGTTCGCGCAGGGGCAGCTTCCGGACTTCATGGTGCCCGCCTTCTACGTCCTCCTGGATCAGCTCCCTCTGGGTCCCACGGGCAAGCTCGATCGCCGGGCCCTCCCGCCGCCGGACGGGGCGAAGACGGCGGCGTTGGCGACCGCCTACGAAGCGCCGCGAACCCGCAACGAGCAGATCCTGGCCTCCCTGTTCGCGGAAGTCTTCGGCCGCCAGGAGATCGGAATCCACGACAACTTCTTTGACCTGGGCGGCGATTCGCTGGTCGCCCTCAAGGTGGTGGGCAAGGCCAGCCGCCTGGGCCTGTCGATCCCCCCTCGCCTGCTGGTGGAGAACCCCACCATCGCCAGGCTGGCGGCCAAAGTGACCAGCGTCTCGAAGGTCCGGGTGGAGCGCGGCCTGGTCAAGGGGGCCGTGCCGTTGACTCCCATCCAGCAGCGGTTCTTCGAACGGGCTCCACGGAACCCGAACCACTTCAACCTGGCCAACCTGCTGACAGTCCGCCGTCCGCTCAACCTCCTCCTGGCCGAGAAGATCCTGCGCCAGGTCATGGCGCACCATGACGCGCTGCGCTTGCGCTTCGAGCGGGACGGCACGGGCTGGAAGCAGACCAACCTCCTGCCCGAGGACCGCGTGCCGATCGTCATGATCGATCTCGGCGCCCTGCCCGAGGACCTTCACTCGCCGCTGATCACGGAGTTGGCGTCCCTGCTCCAGCGCAGCCTGGACATCACGCGCGGCCCTCTGCTGCGGCTGGGCTTGTTCGAGCTCGGCTCGGGGCGGCACGGACGCTTGATCCTCATCCTCCATCACCTGGCGGCCGACCTCCTGTCGGCCCACGTCCTGCGCGAGGACCTGGGCCTCGCCTTCGAAGCGGCGAGCCGCGGCGAGGCCATCGTCCTGCCCCCGAAGATGACGTCTTTCAAGTACTGGGCGGAGCGTCTGGTCCAGAAGGTCGAGTCGGGCGCCTACGACGAGGACCTCGCCTACTGGCTGGCCGAGGAGCGCGCCGACGTCTCCCGGCTGCCGGTCGACTTCCCCGGCGGCGGCAACGCCGAGGGGAAGAGCCAGGGCCTGGTGGTGAGTGTCGGGGCCGAGAGGGCGCGGGCGCTCCTCTGGGAGGCCCCCAAGGCCTACCGGATGCAGGTCCAGGACATCCTCCTGGCCGCCCTGGCCCTGGCGACCGCGCGCTGGACCGGTGGCCAGCGCATGGTCGTCGCGCTCGAGGGGCATGGCCGCGAGCAGCTCTTCGAGGACGTCGACGTGTCGCGGACCGTCGGTTGGTTCACGGCGATCTATCCCGTGATCCTGGACGTCGGCAAGTCCCGCGCTCCCGGCCAGGTGCTCAAATCGATCAAGGAGCAGCTGCGCGCGGTGCCCCACCACGGCGTCAGCTACGGAATGTTGCGCTACCTGGGGAAGGACCCCGAGCGGGCTGCCGCGTTCCACCGGCTGCCGCCCGCCGAGATCGCCTTCAACTACCGCGGCGGGTCGACCGCGGGAGCGCGCAACGCGGCCGGCCAGGGCGGGCCGGCAGGCGGTACGGCGACCTTCGCGCGGGCGCCGGAGGTCGCGGGCGATGAGATCGATCCGCGCTTCGAGCGCGCGTACCTCTTCGGCCTCGACACCTTTCAGGCCGACGGCGAGCTGCGGGTGGCCTGCAGCTATGGCACGGAGGTCCACCGGCAAGAGACCGTCGAGGCCTTCCTTGCTCTCTACATCGAGACCCTGGGCGAGCTCATTGACCATTGCACCCTGCCAGACGTGGGAGGCTGCACGCCCTCGGACTTCCCGCTGGCGGCGGTGACGCAGGGCCAGTTGGACGCTCTGGTCGGCAACGGCCGCCACGTGGAAGACATCTATCCTCTGGCGCCGCTCCAGGAGGGCATGCTGTTCCACGCTCTCCTGGCGCCGGAGGCGGGGATGTACATCAACCAGACCAGTGCCGAGCTGGTCGGAGAGCTCAATCTCACCCTGTTCCACATGGCCTGGCAGGAGGTGCTTGGGCGCCATCCGGTCCTGCGGACGGCCTTTGTCTTCGAAGAGCTCAGACAGCCTCTCCAGATCGTCTGGCGTACGGCCACGATGCCGATCGAGGTGCTCGACTGGAGCGACCGGAGCGACGACGAGGTCGAGCGCGGTCTCGAGAGCTACCTGCGGGAAGACCGGCGGCGCGGCTTCGACCTCGGGCAACCTCCCCTCATGCGGGTGACGCTCATGAAGCGGGAGCCGGGCCTCCACCAGGTGGTCTGGAGCTGCCACCACATCCTGGTGGACGGCGAGTCCCAGAGCCGCATCTTCGAGGAGGTGGGGGCTCTCTTCGAGACCCTGCGCGCTGGCCGCCAGCCGCGGCTCGAGGTGCCGCGGCCCTTCCGCGACTACATCGCCTGGTGGCTGGCCCAGGATACTGCCAAGGCGGCGGAGTTCTGGCGTGAGACGCTGTCCGGCGCCCCGGGTCCGACGCCGCTCCTGCTGCGGCCCGCGGGCGGCGAGTCTCCCGGAGTGCGGGAGCGGCAGCTGACCTTCACGGACGCCGAGCGCGCGGCGATGGTCGCTTTCGCGCGGCGGGTCCAGGTCACCCTCAACACCCTCATGCAAGGGGCGTGGACCCTCCTTCTCTCGCGCTACACCGGTGCGACGGACGTGATCTACGGGCTCACGGTATTCGGGCGTCCGCCGGAGCTCGAGGGCAGCGAGGCGATGATCGGCATGTTCATCAACACCCTGCCCGTGCGCATGGACGTGCCCGCCGAGGAGTCGCTGGGGCTCTGGCTGCGCCGGCTGCAGCAGCGCCACCTGGCGATGCGCGAATTCGAGTACACGCCGCTCACCGACATCCGGCGGTGGGCGAACCTGCCCTCGAACCAGGACCTGTTCCACAACATGCTGGTCTCCCAGGGCGCGCCGGACACCCCGGGGGACGAGGGGCCTCCGGAGGGCCCGCCGGCCGCCGCCCCCAGCCTGACCGTCCGGAATCAGCGGACCCGGTCGCGCACGAACGTCCCCCTGGCGGCACTGGTGCTGCCGGGCCAATCGTTGTCGCTGGTCTACGAGTCGGGCCGCTACGAGGCGGTCGACATCGAGCGGGCGTTGCGGCACTGGAATGCCGTGCTGACCGGTTTCGTCAGGGACGGCGAGGGGCAGCCGATCGTCAGCTTCGGGCTGCTTTCCGCGGCGGAGCGGCAGCAGCTCCTGGTGGAGTGGAACGACACGCGCCGGGCGCACCCGCGGAGCGGTCTCTTCGGGCTCTTCGCGGCGCAGGCGGCGGCGCGTCCGGCGGCCCCGGCCCTGGTGTTCGGCGAGCGGGAGTGGAGCTATGGGGAGCTCCATCGGGAATCCCTGCGGGCCGGCGCCCGGCTGCGGGAGATGGGTGTGGGCCCCGACGTCCGGGTGGGCGTCTGCATGGAGCGCTCGCCGGAGATGATCGTGGCGATGCTGGGCGCGTTGGCGGCCGGCGGAGCGTATGTACCGCTCGATCCGGGCTTCCCGCCGGAGCGTCTGGCCTTCATGGCACGGGACGCGAGCGTGGCGGTGGTGTTGACCTCCGGCGCCGTGCCGGAGGGCCTGCCGGGGCTTCACTGCCCGCTGCTGGCGCTCGACGACCTCCTGGGTGGCGGGGTGGAGGATGCGGGGTGGGCGGGCGTGGAGGTGCCGGCCGAGGCGCTGGCGTACGTGATCTACACCTCGGGCTCGACGGGCGAGCCCAAGGGGATCGGGATTCCGCAGGGCGCGGTCTGCCGGCTGGTCCTGGGGAGCGACTTCCTGCCGTTCGGCTCGGGGCAGCGGATCGGTCATGCGTCGAACGTGGCGTTCGACGCGGCGACGTTCGAGATCTGGGGCGCCCTGCTCCATGGCGGCGTGGTGGTGGGGATTTCGCGCGAGGTGGCGCTCGAGCCCGCGGCCCTGGCGTCGGCGTTGCGAGCGGGAGAGGTTACGTCCCTGTTCTTGACGACGGCGCTGTTCAACCAGATCGGTCGCGAGGCGCCGGAAGCTTTCGCCGGTCTCGAGGACCTGCTGTTCGGCGGCGAGCTGGTGGATCCGAAGCAGGTCAAGGATCTGCTCTCGGGGGCGGGCCGTCCGGGCCGTCTGCAGCACGTCTACGGACCGACGGAGAGCACGACGTTCTCGACCCAGGGCGTGGTGGAGCGGGTGGGAGAGGGGGAATGGACGGTACCGATCGGCCGTCCGCTGTCGAACACGACGGCCTACGGGCTGGACGCCTGGGGGGCTCCGGCGCCCCTGGGAGCGGAGGGCGAGCTCTGGTTGGGCGGCGGGGGTTTGGCCCGGGGGTACGTCGGGCAGGCGGGGCAGACGGCGGAGCGGTTCGTTCCGGACCCGTTCGGTGAGCCGGGCGCCCGTTTGTACCGGACGGGGGACCGCGTGCGCCGCCGTGCGGACGGCCGGCTCGAGTTCTTGGGCCGTGTGGATGCCCAGGTCAAGCTGCGCGGGTTCCGGATCGAGCCGGGAGAGATCGAGGCGGTGCTCCTGCGGCAGCCCGAGGTCCGGGAGGCGGTGGTCGCGGTGCGGGAGGACCGTCCGGGGGATCGGCGGTTGGTGGGCTACTTCGTGGGCGAGCCGGAGATGGAAGGAGGAGACGGGCGGCGCCTGCGGGAGCGCCTGTCCGCGATCCTGCCGGAGTACATGGTGCCGCAGGCGCTGGTGCGGCTGGAGAAGCTGCCGCTGACGCCGAACGGGAAGGTGGACCGCCGGGCGCTGCCGGCGCCGGAATGGGACGGCCTCGAGCCCGGGGAGCTGGCGCCGCCGCGGACGGTGCTCGAAGAGGTGCTGGTCGGCCTCTGGTCGGATGTCCTGGGGGTGCCACGGCTCGGCATCCACGACGACTTCTTCGCCCTGGGTGGGCATTCGCTGTTGGCGACCCGCCTGATCTCCCGGGTGCGGGCCGCGTTCCAGGTGGACCTGCCGCTGCGCGAGCTGTTCGAAGCGCCGACGGTGGCGGGGCTGGCGCGGCGTCTGGAGTCGGCGCGGCGCCAGGGCTTGGGGCTGGAGGCGCCGCCCTTGGTGCCGGTCGACCGATCGGGCCCGCTGCCGCTGTCGTTCGCCCAGCAGCGTCTGTGGTTCCTCCAGCAGCTCGATCCCGCGAGCACGGTCTACAACATCCTGATGCCGCTCAAGGTGAGCGGTCCGCTGGACCTGGACCTGCTCGACCGGAGCCTGAGCGGGGTGGTCGGCCGGCACGAGGCGCTGCGGACGAGCTTCGGGCTGGACGCCCTGGGCGAGCCGGAACAGCGGATCGCGGCGCCCGGGCGGTTCCATTTCGACCGCATCGACCTGACGCGCCTGCCGGCGGCGGCGCGCGGAGCGGAGCTGCGGCGGCTGGTGGCGGGCGAGTCGAGGCGTCCGTTCGACCTCCTGCGGGGCCCGGTCCTGCGGGGTCAGGCGGTCCATCTCGGTCCGGAAGAGCACGGGGTGCTGTTCACTCTGCACCACGTGGCGACGGATGGCTGGTCGATGGAAGTGCTGATGCGGGAGATCGTCGAGCTCTATCGCGCGGG
>JAXDLD010000471.1:0-4783 GCA_034666805.1 Acidobacteriota bacterium | reverse complement strand
CTGGCGGCGCTACGCGGCGGCGGTCTTCCGGGTCCTGGAGCCGGCCTGATGCGCGCCTTCCGCTTCCCCTGGCGTTCGGCGCGCGAGATCCGCGCCGACGTCGACGAAGAGCTGCAGTTCCATCTCGACCTCCGCGCCGGGGACCTGATCGCGCGCGGGCTCCCGCCCGACGCGGCGCGGGCCCGGGCGCTCGCCGAATTCGGCGACCTGGAGGAGGCGCGCCGTTCCCTCCGCACCTTGGACCTCGAGACCGAAGCCGTGAAGCGGCGGAGGGACTACATGGGTGACTTGAAACAGGACTTGAGCGTAGCCCTGCGGATCTTCCGCTCCTCCCCGGTGTTCGCGGCGACCGCCATCTTGACCCTCGCCTTGGGCGTCGGCGCCAACACGGCGATCTTCTCGGTCGTTAACGGGGTGCTCCTCCGTCCGCTGCCGTTCCCCCACCCGGAAGAGCTCTTCTTCGCCTGGTCGGCGAACCGGACGGCGGGGAACTTCGAAAGCCTGGTCTCTCCCGTCGACCTGGACGACTGGCGCGCCCAGCGCCGCCGGCTCACGGACTTAGGCGGCTACTGGTACAAGGAGGGCGGCAGCGGGATCGACCTGACGGGAATGGGCGAGCCGCGGCGGCTCTCGGCGGTGTTCGTGACCCCGGGGTTCTTTACGACCCTGGGTATCCAGGCGTCCGCCGGCCGGCTGCCGCGGGAAGATGAGATGGTGCGCGGCGGGCGGGACCGGGTGGCCGTCCTGACGCACGGCTTCTGGCAGCGCCAGCTCGGAGGCTCGCGCGCCGCGATCGGCTCCCGGCTGACGTTGGGCGGCGCACCCTACGAGGTCTTGGGCGTGCTGCCGCCGGGGCTCGGTTTCCCCTCCGAGCAGGCGGAGGTCTTCATCCCGTACTCGACGATCCCCGACGACGCCATCCCGCGCCTCCGGGACGTGCGGATCTTGAGCGTGATCGCCCGCGGCCGGCCGGGGGTGACGGCGGCGGAGGCGAAAGCGGAGCTCGACACGATCGCCCGGCGCCTCGCCGCCCAATATCCCCAGGACGCGGCCTGGGACAGCGCGACGGTCCGCCCGCTCCACGAGACGATCACCGGCCCGGTCCGCCGCGGGCTCCTGGTGCTTTTCGGCGCCGCCGCCTTCATCCTCCTCCTCGCCTGTGTCAACGTCGCCAGCCTGCTCCTCGCCCGCGCCACGGTGCGGGGCCGGGAGATCGCCGTCCGCGCGGCCCTGGGCGCCGGGCGGGGGCGGATCGTGCGCCAGCTCCTGACCGAGAGCCTGCTCCTCGCCCTCCTCGGCGGCGCGGCGGGGCTCGGCGTGGCGGCTGGCGGGGTCCGCCTGCTCCTCGCCCTGGCCGCCGGGCAGCTCCCCCGGGGCTCCGAGGTCCGCCTGGACGGCCCGGTGCTCGCCTTCGCGCTCGGGGTCACGGTCGTGGCCGGGCTCCTCTTCGGCCTCGTGCCGGCGCTCCGCGCCTCGTCGTCCTCGCTCGAGGGGACGCTCCGGGAGGGGGGACGGGGTATGGTGGGGACCGACGCCCAGCGGTTCCGCAGCGGCCTGGTGATCGCCGAGGTCGCCCTGGCGGTGATGCTGGTGGTGGGCGCCGGGCTCATGACCCGGAGCTTCGTCCGCCTGCTCCGGGTGGATACCGGGTTCCGGCCCGACCACCTCCTGGTGATGAACTTCTCGATCAACGTCGATCTCCATCCGAAGTACACGCTCTATTATCAGCAAGTCCTGGAGGCCGTGCGCAAGGTCCCCGGCGTGATCACGGCGGGAGCGATCAAGGACGCCCCGTTCCAGGGCGAGGGCGAGCGCTACGGCTTCCTGCCGCCGGGCCTCGCCGTGCCGCCCGGCGAGGAGCCGCCGACCGCGCCGCTCCTCCACGTGAGCGACGGCTACTTCCAGGCGATCGGTGCGCGGATGGTCGAGGGGAGGGAGTTTACGCCCGGGGACAACGCCACCTCGCCGGTCGTCCTGGTGGTCAACGAGGCGTTCGCCCGGCGCTGGTTTCCCGGCGAGCGGGCGGTGGGCAAGGAGCTGATCATCTGGGGCAAGACGCGAGTGCCCATCGTCGGGGTGGTGCACGACATCCGGCAGTCCGCCGTGGAGAAGCCGGCGGAGCCTTCGATGTACATCGCCAACCAGCAGAACGGCCGGGCGAGGGTGATGCTCGTCGTCCGCACGGCGGGGGAGCCGCTCGCCCTGGCGCCGGCGGTCCGCGAGGCGATCTGGTCGCTCGACCGCAGCCAGCCGATCACGTCGATCTCGACCTTCGACGACATCGTGAGCGGGGCCATGGCGAGGCCGCGGCTGCTGACGAGCCTCCTCGGGGCCTTCGCCGGTCTGGGGCTCCTCCTCTCCGCGCTGGGCCTCTACGGCGTCCTCTCCTATCTCGTGAACCAGAGGCAGCGGGAGATCGGGGTCCGGCTCGCCCTGGGCGCGAATCCGGTGGGAGTGCTGCGCAGCGTCGTCGGGCGTGGTCTCGGCCTGACCGCCATCGGCCTCGCCGTGGGTCTGGCCGGCGCGTTCGCCCTCGGCCGCTCCCTCTCCGGCGTCCTCTACGGTGTCGAGCCCACCGACCCCGCGACCTTCGCCGGAGTCACGGTGATCCTCCTGGGTGTCGCGGCCTTGGCGAGCTGGCTGCCGGCCCGGCGGGCCGCGGAGGTGAATCCGGCGGTCATGCTGCGGGCGGAGTAGGGGGAGATTCACGGGGCCCTGTAGAATGGAGCCGCCGTCATGCCCACCGTACCCTCCCTCCGCCGCGCCACCCTGCCCAACGGCATGAACGTCGCCTACCAGTCGAAGGCGGAGCTCCAGCAGTTCTACGAGGACATCTTCCTAAAACGGACCTACCTCCAGCACGGGATCACCCTCGCTCCCGGGGCGACGGTCTTCGACGTCGGCGCCAACATCGGTCTCTTCACGGTCTTCGTCGACCACCAGTTCCCGGGGAGCCGGATCTTCTCCTTCGAGCCGGCGCCGCCGCTCTTCGAGATCCTCGCGGAGAACACCGCCTGGTGCGCGGGCGAGGTGGTGCTCTTCGACTGCGGCTTGGCCGCGCGGCCCGGGGAGGCGGAGCTGACGTTCTACCCTTTGAGCTCCGGGATGTCCTCCTTCCACCCCGACCCGGGGCAGGAGCGGGCGGCGCTCCGCACCGTCATGCGCAACGAGCTCGCCCAGGGGGGGGCCGGGCGGCCGGAGTTGGAAGAGGTTCTCCGCCACGAGGAGGAGCTCCTCGACCAGCGCCTCACGAGCGAGACCTGGGTCTGCCCGCTGCGGACGGTGAGCGAGATCGTCGCCGAGTACGGGGTCGAGCGCATCGACCTCCTGAAGGTCGACGTCGAGAAGAGCGAAGCCCAAGTCCTGGCCGGGATCGCGGAGGGGGACTGGCCCAAGGTCCGCCAGGCGGTGGTCGAGGTTCATGACCTGGGGGAACGGTTGGGGGAGATGACGGCGGGGCTCCAGTCCCGCGGCTTTACGGTGACGGTCGAGCAGGAGGAGCTCTACCGCGGCTCCGACCGCTACAACCTGTACGCCGTCCGGTAAGCCCGGACCTGTCCCCCCTACATGACCCTGACGCACCGCTGTGTTGTAATAGGAGGAACGGGAGAGGAGAGACATGGAGATCAAGACAGTCGGCGTGGTCGGCGCGGGGGTGATGGGGACGGGCCTGGCGCAGAACCTCGCCGAGACGGGTTACGAGGTGATCCTCCTGGACGTCGCCGAGGCCGTCCTCGACCACGCCAGGGACGAGATCAGGAAGAGCCTCCGCTTCCAGGCGTTCTTCCGCAAGAAGGGCGCCCCGGAGACTACCGCTCCCACCCCTCCCGCCGCGCCTGCAGGGGGAGGCGCAGACGCCGTGCTCGGCCGCATCCGCTTCTCGATGGACCCCGAGGCGCTCTCCGGGGTCGACTTCCTGATCGAGAACGCCACCGAGAAGTGGGAGATCAAGAAGGCGATCTACGAGCGGATCGACCCGATCTGCCCGGAGGGGGCGGTGTTCGCCGCCAACACCTCGGCCATCCCCATCACCAAGATCGCCGGGATCACCAAGCGGGCCCCCCGGGTCCTCGGCATGCACTTCATGAACCCCGTCCCCCTGAAAACCGCGGTCGAGGTCATCCGCGGCTATCACACGAGCGACGAGACCCTGGAGACCGCCAAGGCCCTCCTCGCCGGGATGGGCAAGGAGGCCATCGTCGTCAACGACTCGCCCGGGTTCGTCTCCAACCGGGTGCTGATGCTGACCGTCAACGAGGCCATCTTCCTCGTCCACGAGGGGGTCGCGACCGCCGAGCAGATCGATCACCTCTTCAAGAGCTGCTTCGGGCACAAGATGGGGCCCCTCGAAACCGGCGACCTGATCGGCCTGGATACCATCCTCTACTCGCTCGAGGTCCTCTACGAGGAGCTCCAGGATTCCAAGTTCCGCGCCTGCCCGCTGCTCAAGAAGATGGTCCATGCCGGCCTCCATGGCAGGAAGAGCGGCAAAGGGTTTTACGACTACGGCGTGACCGCCTGAAGGAGGCTGGCTCCGATGGATGAGACCGAAACCAAGATCAAGGAGTTCCTGTCGCGGTTCTTCAAGAGCCACGACCTTAAGCCCGAGGAGGACATCTTCGCCTTGGGCTTCGTCAACTCGCTCCTTGCCATGCAGCTCGTCGCCTTCGTCGAGAAGGAGTTCGGGATCAAGGTCGAGGACGAGGACCTAGACCTCGACAACTTCCGCTCGATCGGTGCCATCTCGCGCCTGGTGGCGAAGAAGCGCGGCGTGGTGCCGGCC
>JAXDLD010000470.1:0-2765 GCA_034666805.1 Acidobacteriota bacterium | reverse complement strand
TCTCGCGGTCTGGAAGGGGCTGCTCTGGCGCCACGGCAGCCAGCCGGACGTCGTGGTGGGGACGCCGATCGCCAACCGTACCCGGCGGGAGACCGAGGGGTTGATCGGCTTCTTCGTCAACACCCTGGTGCTCCGCACCAGCCTCGCCGGGCGGCCCGGGTTCACCGCTCTCCTCTCCCGGGTGCGGGAGACGGCGCTCGCCGCCTACACCCATCAGGACCTGCCTTTCGAGAAGCTGGTCGCCGAGCTGGCGCCGGAGCGCCGCCGCGATCACACCCCGCTGTTCCAGGCCCTGTTCGTTCTCGCGGAGCGGCCGGCGCCGGCACCCGAGCTCCCCGGCCTGCGATTGAGCGGCCTGCCGGCGGAGAACCAGACCGCCAAGTTCGACCTTGCCCTGACCGGCCAGCGCAGCCCGGGTGGCCTCGACCTCTGGCTAGGGTACAACTCCGCCCTCTTCTTCCCCGCGACCATCGATCGTCTGCTCGGCCATCTCGCCGCCCTGGTCGAAGGGGTGACGGCCGAGCCCGAGCGGCCGGTGGAGGACCTGCCGTTGCTCTCCGCCGCCGAGCGGCACCAACTGCTGGTAGGTTGGAACGACGCGGTGGGGGAGGAGCCTTCGGAGACCTGCCTCCACGAGCTGTTCGAGACCCAGGCGCTGCGGCTTCCAGACGCCGTCGCCCTGGTCGCCGGCGAGGCGGCGCTCTCCTACGGCGAGCTCGAGAGCCGGGCGGAGCGCCTCGCCGGCCGCCTGGCGGCCCTCGGGGTCGGTCCTGAAGAGCGGGTGGGGATCTGCCTCCCGCGCTCGTTCGAGCTCCTGGCCGCCATTCTGGGCGTCCTCAAGGCGGGTGCCGCCTACGTGCCGATCGACCTCGCGAACCCGCGCGAACGGGTGCTCTTCCTGCTCGCCGATTCGCGGGTGCCGGTGCTGGTGAGCAGCCGGCAGCTGGCTGGCGGCCTCCGCCAGCCGCTCGCCGAGCAGGGCACCCGGGTGGTCGAGGTCGACGAGCCTGGGTACGGGGAGGCCGAGCCGCTGCGGCCCCGCCGGTACCCGCGCCCGCCCGGGGCGGACGGCCTGGCCTATGTCATCTACACCTCGGGCTCGACAGGGAGGCCGAACGGCGTCCTGGTCCCCCACCGCGGGGCGGTCAACCTGCTGCGGCAGGCGAGCGATCTCTTTGGCGTGGGTCCGGAGAGCCGGGTCCTGCAGATCGCCTCGCCGGGCTTCGACGCCTCGGTGCTCGAGATCTTCCTCGCCCTGGGGACGGGGGGAAGCCTCTGCCTGGCCTCCGAGGAGGAGCGGTTGGCACCCGCGGCTCTGGCCGCCACCCTCGTGAGCCAGGGGGTGACGACGGTGGTGCTGACGCCGTCGTTCCTCTCGGTGCTCCCGGAACGGTCGCTCGCGGCGGTGTCGACGATCAGCATCGGCGGCGAGGCCTGCTCCGGGGAGCTCGCGGCGCGCTGGGCGAGCACACCCGGCGGCCGCCGGCTCCTCAACTGCTACGGTCCGACCGAGGCGTCGATCTTCGCTACCGCCGAGATCTGCGGCGGGGACGGCGCCGCGCCGCCGATCGGGCGTCCGGTGGCCGGGGTCGCCGCGTATGTCGTCGATGCCCGTCTCCTGCCCGCCGCCCTGGGAGTGGCCGGGGAGCTGGCCCTCGGCGGCCTGGGGTTGGCCCGCGGCTATCTCGACCGTCCGGCCCGGACCGCTGAGCGCTTCGTCCCCGATCCCTGGAGCGCGCGGCCGGGGGCGCGGCTCTACCGCACCGGCGACCTGGCGCGACGGCGGCCGGACGGACGGCTGGAGTTCCTCGGGAGAGCCGACGACCAGGTGAAGCTCCGCGGCTTTCGCGTCGAGCTGGGGGAGATCGAAGTGGCGCTCACCGCTCACCCCGAAGTCACCGCGGCGGTGGTGCTGGCGCCGGCCGACCGGCGCGGCGAGCGGCGGCTGGTGGCCTACCTTGCCGCCGACCCCGCCCGCACCCCCGCGATCGCCGACCTGCGCGGCTTCCTTGCCGAGCGCCTGCCGGCCTACATGGTACCGGCGGAGATCCACTTCCTCGCCGCCCTGCCGGTAACGCCCGGAGGCAAGGTGGACCGCGGTGCCCTGGCGCGCCTCGGCGCGGCGGCGGAAAAGGGGTCGGAAGGGGCAGCGGGGCGCACCCCACCGCGCGACCTGGCCGAGCGTTTCGTCGCCGACCTCTGGCAGGAGGTGCTGGAGCGCCCGTCGGTCGACGTCGACGACAGCTTTTTCGGCCTCGGCGGCAGCTCGATTCAGGCGGCGATCCTCGCCAACCTGCTGCAGGAGCGGCTGGGAGAACCGGTCCAGGTGGCCGCGCTCTTCGAAGCTCCGACCGTGGCTCTGCTCGCCCGCTACCTCGGCCGCCACTACCCGCGGGCAATGGCGCGGGTGACCGGTGTGGGGGCGGGCGACCTCGACGGGTTCTTCGGCGCGGAGGCCGACGGGCAACCCCCGCCGGGCTTCTCCTGCCTGGTGCCGCTCGCCCCGGGGCCTGCCGAGACCGCCGGGCCGGCGCTCTTCCTGGTCCATCCGGTTGGCGGCAACGTCCTCTGCTATCGAGAGCTGGCCCAGCTGTTGGGCGGTGAGCGGCCGGTCTACGGACTGCAGTCCCAGGGCTTGGGCGACGGGCTGGCGCCCGAGGAGACGGTGGCGGCGATGGCGGCGACCTACCTCACGTCCGCGCGGCGGGTCGTGGAGCGGGGACCCTACCACCTGGCGGGCTGGTCGATCGGCGGGGTGATCGCCT
>JAXDLD010000469.1:0-6312 GCA_034666805.1 Acidobacteriota bacterium | reverse complement strand
CGATTCCATTTTTCGCCCGCTGTCGTCTTTCCTCCGCAGATCTCGATTCTACGAGTGTTGCGCCGCTGCCGATCCCGTTCGGCCGCGGCATCCATGAAAACACCGGAAAACGACAGCTCTCGAGAGGAAAACGAAAATGAACCGCATACGGCATCGATCCCTGTTCCCGTTCCTCCTTTTTTCCCTCCTGTCCCTGGTCTCGGTCCTCCCCGCGAGCGCCAAGCGCCCGCTCCCCGCCAAGCCGCAAGAGGACCGCATGTCCGCCATGGGCCGGCTGGCGGCGCGTGCGCGCACCGCCATCCAGGCCGGCCACGGGCGGGGTCACCTCTTGCCGCGCATCGGCGGCACCTGCGGCAACGAGCCCGATTGCGGCGACGACAGCGGTTTCAGCGCCACCACCTCGGCAGTCCAGGCCGAGCTGTCGATCGCCGTCGACTCGACCGGCCAGCACGTGGTGGTCGGCTTCAACGACTTCCGCGGCGTCGATTCAAACCCGATCTCGATCTCGGGCTTCTTCTACTCGGACGATGGCGGCGTCACCTTCGTCGACGGCGGCCAGCTCCCCTCGCCCGGCGGCGACACGTTCGGCGACTTTCTCCTGCCGGCGGTCTTCGGCGACCCGGACGTCAAGTATCTGGGCGGCTGCAACTTCATCTACTCCTCGATCATCATCGCCAAGTTCCCGCCCGACAACATCGTGCAGACCCTGGGCGTCCACCGCTCGACCGACTGCGGCCACACCTGGGTGGGTCCGTTCGTCGTCGACCCGGCCACCAACCCGCACGGCGCGATCGACGGCGGCTCCCCGGTCGACACGGCCGACAAGGAGCTCCTGGACGTCGACCCCGACACCGGGCGGGTGCTCCTCTCCTGGACCAACTTCACCTCGGTCGACTTCGCCCCCGGCGGCGCCGAGATGTCCTCCATCTACTCGGACAACCTGCTGACCGGCACCCCGCCCACCTGGTCGGCGCGGCGGGTGGTCTCCGCCCGCCCGGAGGACGGCCAGGGCTCGGTGCCGCGCTTCGCCGGCAGCGGCTCGCCCAACGCCTACATGGCCTGGCAGCGGTTTCCCTCGCCCGGCACCTTCCTGGGCAAGGGCAACACCATCGCCTTCGCCCGCTCGACCGACAACGGCGCCTCGTGGGGCACGCCGATCGAGCTCGCCCCGGAGTTCTTCACCATCGACCAGGTGCTGGGCAACGACCGCGTCCACACCCTCCCCTCGCTCGCCGTCGACAACTCGCACGGGCCGCGGCGCGGCTCGATCTACGTCGTCTACGCCAACAACGACAACAGAGACGGGGCCGACATCGTCTTCCAGCGCTCCGCGGACGGCGGCTCGAGCTTCTCCGCGCCGCTCCGGTTGAACAGCCGTCCGGGCCACGACCGCGCCCAGTGGTTCCCCTGGGTGACGGTCGACAACGACACCGGCCGGGTCTGGGTCTTCTACTACGACCAGGGGATCGCCACGAGCGGCGACCTGACCGAGAGCACCGTCGTCTTCTCGGACGACGGCGGCGTCCACTGGAGCGCGCCGCAGCCGCTCACCGACCGCCCCTTCCACGCCGCCTGGGGCAACGACACCTTGCAGCCGAACCTGGGCGACTACAACCAGGCGGTGGCCCAGAAAGGTGAGCTCTTCGCCGCTTTCGCCGGCACCTCCCGGCCGCCCCTGGGCTTCGTCGACGGCCAGCCCTCGGCGAGCATGACGGTGCCCGACGCCCTCTTCCGGCGAGTGCCGCAGAGCCAGAGCGGCGACCACCACGCGCCGCTCCACCCTGCCAGCCGGCCGACCAACGGCCTGACGGTGGCGCTCGCCGGCGTCACCTCCACCGAGAGCGGCGGCAACGGCAACCTCGACCGCGGCGACCTGGTGACCCTCCAGATCACGCTGCGCAACTACGACACCAACCCGCTTTCCGCGCGGCGGGTGGACGAGCTTCAGGCGACGCTCGCGAGCCCGACTTCGGGGGTGACGGTGGTGCGGGGCCGCTCCTCCTATCCCGCCATGAATCCCGGCGGGAGCGCGGTCAACCCGGAGGGCTTCCGCCTGGAGATCGCGCCGAGCTTCGTCCCCGGCACTCCGATCGAGCTCGTGCTCACGGTGCGCGGCGAGGAGCAGGACATCGCCGGCACCGCGGTCCTCCGCCAGACGCTCTTGACCGGCACGCCGGTCGCGACGACGCTCTTCGCCGAGAGCTTCGATGCCACGGCGCCCGGCACCCTCCCCGTGGGATGGACGACCGTGCATTCCGGCGGCAACACCACCGTGCCCTGGACGACCTCCGCGAGCTTCTGCGGCACCGGCTCGAACGGCGCCTTCCACCAGGAGGCCGAGGACGGCCTCGCTGGCAACAGCGTCCGCTTCGAGCGGCTGTTCAGCCCGGCGTTCAGCATCCCGGCGGGCACCGAGTACGTCACCGTCGACTTCGACGTCTGCTACGACACCGAGGATGATCCGGCTTTCAACGTCAAGGCCTTAGACGGCTTCCTGGTGCGGCTCACCGACGTGACGCCGGGGCACACCCTGCGTTCGGTGCTCCCCGACGCCTTCGCCGACGAGCTGACGACGGGGTCGCTCCAGGGCTTCCCCAAGCACCTCCCGCGGAGCGACGACTTCAACTACTTCTCCGACATGTCGCTCTGGGCGGGCGACTCGCACGGCGTGCAGCACGTCCACATGCGGCTGCCCGGCATGGCGGCCACCACCGCATTCCTCCGCTTCGAGTACACCCAGGACGCGGCGGGCACCTGCACCCTCGTGCGCCCCGGTCACTCCTGCGGCGTGCTGGTCGACAACATCGTGGTCAAGAGCGTCGTGTCGGCGCCATAACCCTTTCCGTAGCGCCGGAGGCGGTCTGCTGGCCGCCTCCGGCGCTCTCGCCCGCTGCTTCGCCTTTCCCCGCCGCCATGGAGAGCGTAGCCAGAAGGTTGCGCCCCTATCTATATTCTGCGACAATCCGCGCAGTTACCGTCACTTGCAGCGAGGTCGCCGTACGGTCGTGCCCATTTCGAGGTCCGAAGTAGCCCTGTCTCCGCCAGGGTCCCCCACCTCGTCATCATGCGCGATCTCGTCTTCGTCTCCGCCGGCCTGGACCTCGCGGGGGGCGGCCGGGCGTTGGCCGGGCGCCTGCTCGCCGTGAGCTCCGCCGCCTACGCCGAGGAGCGCGGGATCGACTTTTCCATCCTCTCCCTGGGGGAAGACGGCTCTGCCGTGGGCGGGACCCCGGCGCGGAGCTTCGCCGGCCGGCAGGGCGCCCTGGCCCTCGCCGCCTGGCGGCGGCAGCTCGCCGGGCCGCCGGCCGCCTTCGTCTACGACCTCCTCGGGCCGGCCCGCATCCAGGCCTGGCTGCCCGGGCCGTTCCGCGCCCCCTATCTCGTGCTCCTCCACGGTATCGAGGCCTGGCAGCCGCTGCCCCGGACGCGCTTCCGCGCCCTCGACCGTGCCACCCTGCGTCTCGCCGTCTCCTCCTACACCGCCCGGCGGGCGGCGGAGGTCAACCCCGGCCTTGGGGAGATCGACCTCCTCCCCCTCTGCCTGGAGGAGAGGGTGCCGGCGGGGACGGTCGATCCCGACCTCCTCGCCCGGGCCGGCGAAGGCTTCCTCCTGATCGTCGGCCGGATGGCGGCGAGCGAGCGCTACAAGGGACACGACCCGCTCCTCGAAGCCCTCCCCGGGCTCCTCGCCGGCCGGCCGGACCTCCGCCTCGTGGTGGCGGGGGACGGCGACGACCGGCCTCGCCTGGAGCGCCGGGCGGTGGCCCTCGGGCTCGGCCCGGAGCGGGCCCTCTTCACCGGCTTCGTGAGCGAGGCGACACTCGCCGAGCTCTACCGGCGGGCGGCGGTCTTCGCCCTGCCGAGCCGCGGCGAGGGCTTCGGCCTCGTCTACCTCGAAGCCATGCGGGCTGGGAAGCCCTGCCTGGCGGCGCGCGGCGGCGCGGCGGCGGAGGTGGTCGCGGACGGGGTGACCGGGCTCCTCGTCGATCCCGACGATCCCGAGGAGATGGCCGGCGCCCTGGCGCGCCTGCTGGACGACCGGGAGCTCGCCCGCCAGATGGGCGAGGCGGGGCGGCGGCGCTTCCTCGACGTCTTCACCCCCGAGCGCTTCCGCGCCCGGCTCCGCCCCTTCCTCGACCGGTTGACCGCACGCCCCCCACAGGTGGGGGCGCTACGATCGATTTGACCATGTGCGGCATCAACGGCATCGTCAGCCTCGCCGGGGCCGGCCCCATCGACCGCGAGGAGCTGCTCCGCACCCGGGAGGCCATGGCCGCGCGCGGCCCGGATGGGGCGGGAGCCTGGGTCTCCGCGGATGGCCGGGTGGGGCTCGCCAGCCGCCGCCTCGCCATCCTCGACCTCTCCCCGGCCGGCGCCCAGCCCATGGCGAGCGACGGCCAGGCAGGCGCCGCGGCGGGCGCGGTCCAGGTGGTGCTGAACGGGGAGATCTACAACTTCCGCGAGCTGCGCGCCGGGCTCGAAGCGGAGGGCTACCGTTTCCGCGGCCACAGCGACACCGAGGTCGTCCTCGCCCTCTACCTGCGCCACGGGGAGGCCCTCCTCCCCCTCCTCCGCGGCATGTTCGGCCTGGCGATCTGGGACGGCCACCGGCGCCGGCTCCTCCTCGCCCGCGATCCGCTGGGGATCAAGCCGCTCTACTACTCGGCGGGTACCAACGCCTTCCGCTTCGCCTCCCAGGTCAAGGCGCTCGACGCGGGGGGCACAATCTCGCCGGAGATCGATCCCGCCGGGCTCGCCGGCTTCCTCCTCTGGGGATCGGTGCCGGAGCCGTGGACGATCCGCCGCGCCGTCCGCGCCCTCCCGGCCGGGCATGCGCTCGCCGTCGAGTACGGCCGGCCCGCCGAGCCGCGGCCCTTCCCGGTCGCCGACCCCGCGCCCCTCGCTCCCGAAGCCGCGGTCGAGGAGTCGGTCGCCGCCCACCTGGTCTCCGACGTGCCGGTCGCCGTCTTCCTCTCGGCCGGGCTCGACTCGGGGCTGATCGCGGCCCTCGCCCGCCGCCACCTGCCAGAGCCGCCGGCCACCTTCACTCTCCGCTTCGACGTCCTCGCCGGCACTCCCGACGACGAGGCGCCCCTGGCGGCGGAGGTGGCGCGGGCTCTGGGCACCCGGCACGTCGAGCACCGGATGGGCCGCGAGGACTTCGCCCGGCTCTGGCCGGCGGCGCTCGCCGCCATGGACCAGCCCTCGATCGACGGCTTCAACACCTTCGCGGTCAGCCGGGCGGCGCACGAGGCGGGCTTGAAGGTGGTCCTCTCCGGCCTGGGGGGGGACGAGATCTTCGGCGGCTACCCGTCTTTCGTCGACGTCCCGCGCGGCGCCCGCGCGGCGCTCTGGGCGCGCCGCCTGCCGGGGCTCGGAAACGCCTGGCCGGCGCTCGCCGCCCGCCTCGCCCCGGGGCGGCCCAAGCTCGCCGGCCTCCTCGCCCACGGCGGCACCCTCCCCGGCAGCTACTTCCTCCGCCGCGGCCTCTTCCTCCCCGGGGAGCTGCCGGGGCTCCTGGGGAAGGAGCGGGCGGCCGAGGCCCTCGCCCACTACGACCCGATCGTCGACGCCGGGAAGGCCCTCGCCCCCCACGCGGGCAACGGGCACGGGAAGCTCGATCCCTGGGTCGCCGTCCACCGCATGGAGACGGCGCAGTACATGCGAAATCAGCTCCTCCGCGACTCCGACTGGGCCTCCATGGCCTCCTCGGTCGAGCTGCGGGTCCCCCTGGTCGACGCCTGGCTGACCTCGCGTCTCGCGGTGCACGACTTCGCGCCCGCCCGCGAGTCGGGAAAGGCCGCCCTCGTGCGGCGGATCGCCCCCCAGCTGCCGACGGCCCTCTTCCATCGCCCCAAGACCGGCTTCTACATTCCCGTCGTCGAGTGGATGCTCCCCGGCGGAGCGGCCCCGGCCACCCCCGGCGGCCGCTCGCGGGCCCTCGCTCTCCGGGTGCTGGCCGAGGTGGGCGTCGAGCTCGCCGCCGCCTGAACTGACGATCGTATAGAGAGGCTCTCTTGTATCAACCGAACTCGGATCGAATCCTCCGCCTGCTCCACCCCAAGGATCGCGTGCTCGACATCGGTGGCTGGGCTCGGCCCTTCAACCGTGCCAACTACGTGATCGATCAGGAGCCCTATGAGACCCGGGGTTACTACGGGTTACCGGCCCAGGGAGGCGAACGCGAATTCTTCACCCGGGAGACCTGGATTCAGCGGGATATCTGCGCCCACGAGCCCTACCCCTTCGGCGACAAGGAGCTCGACTTCGTCCTCTGCTCTCATACGCTGGAGGACGTACGCGATCCCCTGT